>JAUXBW010000113.1 GCA_030619185.1 Methyloprofundus sp. | reverse complement strand
GGAACAGTGTTGCAACGGTATCCTTATGCACTTAGACAAGAGCTGGATCCGGCTGCAACCTATTTAACCAATGTCGTATTACAGGAAGTCATGCGCAAGGGGACGGGACGCTCGGCTTATAAAGTACTACCCAAAAGCCTGCGGGTTGCAGGTAAAACAGGCACAACAAATGACCTGAAAGATAGCTGGTTTGCGGGCTATACCGGGGATTATTTAGCCGTATTCTGGGTCGGGCGTGATGATAATAAACCGGCTGGTGTCACAGGCGCGAGTGGGTCATTAAAACTGTGGACAGCACTCATGCAAAAAGTTGCAACGCAATCAGTGATTCTACCCAGGCCTGATTCTGTCATTTCAGTATGGATTGATAAAGCAACAGGGCTAAAAGCAAATGAACTATGCCCTGATGCCGTCGTCTATCCGTTTGTACGGGGATCTGAACCAAGCAGCAATGCAGACTGCGTGGAATCCACATTGAATAAGGTACAAACCTGGTTTAACGATTTTAAAGAGGAAAATTTTTAATGAGAATAATAGCAATATCCCTACTTTTAATGTCCGTCATGGCACATGCGGATTCAACTGCTGTACAGAAATTAGAGGGATTTATTTCCAAGGCAAAAAACTTGCAAGCAAAATTCACCCAGACTTCGCTGGATGAGGCAGGGCGCACAATACAAACCAGTCAGGGGGACTTTTATTTACAACAACCGGGTAAATTCCGCTGGAATTATAATCAGCCCTACGCCCAGCAAATAGTCTCTAAAGATGGCAAAGTCTGGTTTTATGATGCGGATCTGGAACAGCTCATCATAAAAAAAATAGATCAGTCTATCGGTGATACGCCTGCATTATTGCTGAGTGGCAGTGTGAATTTAAATGAAAAATACACCATAGTCACACAAAAGCAGGAAGGGGATATTGTGTGGCTAAAATTAACGCCTAAAAATACTGAGAGCAGCTTTAAATATATATTAGTCGGTTTAAAAGGCGATATGCTTTATGGTATGGAGCTCAGTGATAATTTTGGGCAACTCACACAAATTATTTTTTCCAATATAACCATGCCAAAGTCATTATCGCCCGATATATTTGAATTTATTGCCCCTGAAGGAACGGATGTATTTGAAGGGTAGTTTAAAAATCATAAGTAATTAAGGAAGTTGAGGCGACATGAATACTAGAATGCACTTCAGAGTCGAATCCACCATATAAAAATATTTAGGTAGCCGTTTGCACGAACAAATCATGGAAATAACCAATGGTATAGAGTTAGAATTACCAGTTCGCTCGCTTCCTAGAAAAGCACCTAATTTTGAAAACACCAAATGATATGATTAGACACTAATGTCATTTCTGAATTGATGCGACCTGAACCAAATTCAGCAGTTATTGAATGGCTAGATGAACAGTTTAGCCATGAATTATTTTCTTTGTTTTACGATTCTCTATTTAGGTGACGCTGCCCGGAAATACAATGGCTAATCAGTAATTAGCAATGTATCAAACCATGTTTTAGCCCTTAGCATTAATGGTAAAGCGCATTTGACATGGATGCTTGTTTGGTCGTAAATATCATATTGTACCGCTATTAACCCTATATCTCGGGCCCCAGAGGCTAGAAAATAATCATAAGCAATTTGAGAGTTCTGAAAAGGTGCTATCTCATCGTTAATACAATGATATAAACGGGTAGGTGCTTGTGGTTTCCAGCGATAGACATTATTTTCAGCTAATGATGCATATAGTGGTGAATTTTTATCCGCCATCATGAGGTAAAAATTCTCGGTAAACAATTGTCGAAAATCTGTAGGTAAAATGTTATTGATTTGTGGAAACGCATATTCACCATTAAAATAATGTTCAATAATGGTGTCAAATGGGGGCAAAAAAACACTGTCTAAGTCATCATATAGTCCATAAACCTGATCGAAAGAAAGTATTAGATAAGGGATTAAGCTTGGAATTGGGTAAGGCTCTGTCCTCTGTAAAATATGCTCTAGGGTCCAGTTTAAATCATAAGAACTGGCTATAGGAGCTGATCCGGTAACATTAAACTCATGAGCATAGTTAGTCTGAATCTCCTTTTGCACAGCCAATGTTGCATAGCCACCTTCAGAGTAGCCCATCAAAAATAACTGTCCACTGAGGGGAATATTGTTTTTCTGTGCTAGGGACCGACCTGCACGTAACGCATCTATCACACTGCTTGCCAGTGAATGCGCATGCAGCAGTGGGTGTAGGCACTGTGATACTCCGAGCCCCAGGTAATCGGCAATGACCACAAAATATCCATTCGCAGCCAATCCTAATGAAAATGTATCTATCTCGTTACTGCTGGGAGCATTGCTACGCTTTATGATCCCACCGTGTTGATTAGCAATTATTGGCAAAGCAGAATCAACACCTGAAGGTATAGCAATAAGAGCGGATGCCCTGGTTAATTCGCCAGCAGGGTCTATAGTTTGATAAATCACTTTATAAACTTCAACATCATGTTTTGCTATTATCAAACCTGAATTAATAGTATCTTTGCTCTTTGTTGATACACGTTTGATCGAGATAATTTGTCCTCTATGCTCACTCCATTGATTCGAGAGCTGTAAATTGACAATATTAAAATCATTGCTAATAGGTTGAAAATCAATATCTACCTGATACAGCTGACCACTAAATGTAATGCGGGAAAGGTGAAAATCCAGTGTATCATTAACTTGTATTTTTTCACCATATACCGGAGATGTTTTTTTAGTTCTTCGTGTATAAGAGTATATTTCCAGGCGGCTTGTAACTGGGTAATAGATAAAACTGACATCATAGATTTCATTCATGAATTCAAGATAAGAGCTATGAAGTTTTTGTGTCGGTTCAGAATAAATGCTATCAGCGAAACCAGTCACAGAGGTGAGCAAGCCAAGCAGAAAAATGAGTATTCTAAGGAGTGAGGATTTAATCATACCGGAAAGTATAACACTGAATTCAAACCACGTTTAATAAGCCTGGTAGTTGATTTTTATATGCCAAGTACCAGCTTTATACCTTCATTCAAGCAATTAATGTTTTTTGAATTTAATTTCCCTACCTTCTCAGTTAAAAAGGTCTTATCTAATGTAATTAATTGAGAAACATTCACAACTGAATCTTTATTTAAGCTTGAATGTTTTTTTGTGATTTTAAAATTCCCTGGAGCACCAACTAAACGAAGGTTTGATGTTATAACTGCGACAATTACAGTCTGAATTAGACTTTGGTTAAAGTCATTTGAAGATATTATTAGAACTGGGCGATGATACCCAGGCTCAGAACCTCTAGGCCCTCCAATTGAAGCCCACCAGATTTCTCCTCGCTTCACTACCAAATTTCCTTTTCTATAGAATTGAGTTGCATTTCCATGATTTTTTCATCCAGGCTTGATGAGCCTTCACTATATATTCGATTTAAAGATTCTGTAACATCTAAGTATTTATGTGCTTCCAAATACTCTGAGATTGCTTTCGTAAACAATTCACTACGAGAAATAGCCAAGTGATGCGCCATAATTTCTGCTGAATGAAAAATAGGGTCTGGAATTGATATTGCTGTTTTCATATCATTAGTATAACTCAAGTTATACTTGTGTTGTCAGTTTTTTAAAACCCTGAGAGAAGGGGAGAGAAGGGTACCAGGGCTTGCAATCCAATATTTGACTATAGAATTGCATGATTGCAAGACTTGACACCCTTTCCTTAAATGAAAAATACACCATAGCCACACAAAAACAGGAAGATGATATTTTGTGGTTAAAATTAACGCCTAAAAGTATCGAGAGTAACTTTAAATATATATTAGTAGGCTTAAAAAGTGATATGCTTTATGGTATGGGACTAAGGAACGTGCACAAAATAACTTGAGCAACTGACTTGTCTTTTTGTCCGTCTTCGGTGTTGCACAAACAGTTACGTAGCTTGCTATGCGCCTATTTGTGCGCCTTGAATACGAACAAAAATACTGCGCCAGTTGCTCAAGTTATTTCGTTCCCATTCCTAAGTGATTATTTCGGTCAGCTTATGCAAATTATTCTTTCTGATATCATCATGCCAAAGTCATTATCGCTCAACATATTTGAATTTATTGCCCCTGAAGGGACGGATGTTTTTGCAGGGTAGTTTAAAAACTTATAAGTAATTAAGAATGTTTCAGAGAAGCTTAAGTAAATATGGTTATTTCTAATATTAAGTATGTGTAGTGATTTAAGTAAACCTTTAGCGGATTTGATGCGCCCGGAATCACTGGCTGATTATGCCGGGCAAAAGCACCTGTTGCAGCCTGGCAAGCCATTGTATGAAGCGATAAATTCAGGTCGCCTGCATTCGATGATTTTCTGGGGTCCCCCGGGAACCGGGAAAACCACTCTGGCAAGAATGATTGCCCGACATTCTAATGCCGAATTTATGCCTATTTCAGCTGTCCTGGCAGGCGTTAAAGATATACGCGCCGCAGTCGCTGCAGCAAAGCAAATACAGCAGCAGGAACAGCGACAAACTATTTTATTTGTCGATGAAGTACATCGCTTTAACAAGGCGCAGCAAGATGCATTTCTGCCACATGTAGAAGATGGTACGGTATTCTTTTTAGGTGCAACTACTGAAAACCCCTCTTTTGCATTGAATAATGCCTTGTTATCTAGGGCTAGAGTCTATGTATTAAACGCATTGACGGATGAAGATTTATGCAGCGTTATTGATAAGGTTCTAACAGATAAACACAAAGGCTATGCCGACTTAGGTATTACCCTATCTGATAGCTTAAAACAGCAATTCGCCATTGCAGCAGATGGCGATGCACGACGCTTGTTAAATTTACTGGAAATTGCCGTTGAGTTGGCGCAAGCCAGCCAAACAAGCGAAATTACTGAGGCCATTGCCAAAGAAGTCCTGGTCGGTGGTGTACGCCGATTTGATAATCAGGGAGAGGAATTTTATAACCAGATTTCAGCAATACACAAGTCTGTACGCGGTAGTTCTCCTGATGCGGCTTTATACTGGTTTTGTCGTATGCTGGATGGTGGCTGTGATCCGCTATACCTGGCCAGGCGGATAGTGCGCATTGCCTCGGAAGATATTGGTAATGCCGATCCACGGGCCTTGCAGTTGTGTATGAATGCCTGGGAAACGCAAGAGCGGCTAGGTAGCCCAGAAGGCGAACTGGCTCTTGCGCAAGCATTGGTTTACATGGCCTGTGCACCTAAGAGTAACGCGGTTTATATGGCTTATAACACAGCCATGCGTGCTGCAAAAGAAAGTGGTAGCTTACCAGTCCCTAATCATTTGCGAAATGCGCCAACCAAGCTGATGAAAGACCTGGATTATGGCAAAGAGTATCGTTATGCACATAATGAGCCTGAAGCGTATGCGGCTGGAGAGTATTATTTTCCTGATGGTATGCCGGAAACACAGTTTTACCAGCCTGTTTCGCGTGGGCTGGAAATAAAAATTGCAGAAAAATTAAAACATTTACGAGAATTAGATAAAATAGCGGGCAAGAACCCATAAAACTATTAAAAAAATAAAAGCCATGGATTTAAATTTTCTTGATTTCGAACAGCCTATTGCCGAATTAGAAGCAAAAATCGAAGAATTACGCCGCGTAGAGGCGAACAATGAGATTGATATTTCATCGGCATTAAACGACCTTGAAGCTAAAAGCAAGACTTTAACCGAGCAGATTTTCAAAGAGTTAAGTGACTGGCAAATCTCGCAATTATCCAGGCATCCAGGTAGACCTTATACTCTGGATTATATTGATTTAATGTTCACTGATTTTCATGAATTACATGGGGATCGGACTTATGCTGATGATCAAGCGATTATTTGCGGACTGGCAAAGTTAAATGGTCAGGCTGTTGTTATTATCGGGCATCAAAAAGGCCGTGATACCAAAGAAAAAATTATTCGCAATTTTGGTATGCCACGCCCCGAAGGTTACCGTAAAGCATTGCGCGTGATGAAACTCGCTGAACGCTTTCACTTACCTATTATTTGTCTTATTGATACACCCGGAGCCTATCCCGGTATAGGGGCAGAAGAGCGCGGCCAAAGTGAAGCCATTGCGCGTAATCTATTTGAAATGGCAAAGCTGAGAACACCTATTGTCTGTACTGTTATCGGTGAAGGGGGATCTGGTGGTGCGTTGGCGGTGGGAGTCGGTGACCGCTTGATTATGATGGAATTCAGCACATACTCAGTGATTTCTCCAGAAGGGTGCGCCTCTATCTTATGGAAAAGTGCAGATAAAGCAAAGCTAGCTGCTGAAGCGATGGGGATTACTTCCGATAGAGTGAGAGAGCAGGGCTTTTTAGATGAAGTGGTTAGAGAGCCTGTAGGCGGTGCGCATAGGGACTTTGAAACGACGGCTGAAAGCTTAAAAGAAGCACTATTTCGTCATATTTCTGAGTTAAAGCGTGAGAATATGGATGATTTATTAGAGAACAGATATCAGCGTATTATGTCTTTTGGTTCGTTTAGTGAAGATGTCAAATAAGGCCTGATTGTTAAGTATTCTCTTGCAGCTCATCAGCCGGTGTGAATCTTAGCTCACAATTTATTAGCACCCAGCTTGCTACCCATCACCCTGTCAATAATATTATTATTGGCTACAGTGGCGGCTTAGATTCCCATGTTTTATTGCATTTATTAGCAAACATCCCTGAGTTCAAATATAAAATTCTTGCGGTTTATGTGCATCATGGTTTGCAGGCGGAGGCTGATGGCTGGGCGATACACTGCGCGCAAGTTGCTAAAGCATTAGGTGTTAATTTTAAAGTATTGCATGTTAATGCCAGATCAGCCAGGAAGCAAAGCCCGGAAGAAGCTGCACGCAATGCTCGCTATCAAGCCTTTAAGCAGTTACTCAAAGAAAATGATTTACTCCTGTTTGCCCAGCACCGTGATGATCAGCTAGAAACTGTTTTATTACAGTTATTTAGAGGCGCGGGATTAAAAGGATTATCGGGTATGCCAGCAATAGCACCCCTTGGCGCAGGTAAATTACTCAGGCCCTTGCTAGATACCAATCAGCAGGCTATTAAGCACTATGCGCAGGCTCACGGTTTGCAGTGGATTGAAGATCCTAGCAATCAAGATACGCAAATTGATCGAAACTACCTGCGGCACAATATTATCCCTTTATTAGCACAACGTTGGCCCAGCCTGGATAAAACGGTCGCACGAGTTGCAGGGCACTGTGCAGATGCTCAATCGTTGTTATCTAATAGTGCTAAACAGAAAATGCACTTAATACTGGATATAAATAAGCAGTGTTTATCTATTGCAGGTCTGCTTAAGCATGATGACTTGACTCAGCAGTGGATAATACGCGAGTGGCTAAATTACTTAGGCGCACGTATGCCAACGCAGAAAGTGCTAACCGCTATTATGCGTGAAGTATTACACGCAAGGCCTGAGGCAACACCTGTGGTTCAACATGATGGCTACAATATGCAACGCTATCGGGATGG
>JAUXBW010000008.1 GCA_030619185.1 Methyloprofundus sp. | reverse complement strand
CCATAAAAGGTTCGGTAGGGTAAAACTCGATATTACCCACTCTGTCTAGCAGGTATTCTTCCAGGCCATTTTGATAATGCCATTCCCATGACTCGTCAGTTTGTTCAACTGATAAGCTGATTTTTAAACCTGGACAAAGCACTGCTTTTGCTCTGAGCACATGCTTGAGTTTAAGCACAGAAATTTTACTGGAATCAAAATAGCTGGCATCAGGCAAAAAATGCACCATGGTGCCGGTATTGAGTTTACCAACACTGCCTATTTCACTTAGCTCAGTTTGTTTTTCTCCATTAGCAAATTGCATCTGGTAGATTTTTCCATTACGCTTGATTTCTATATCTAGCTGCGTTGAAAGGGCATTTACTACCGATACCCCAACACCATGTAAGCCACCTGAGAATTGGTAATTTTTATTAGAAAATTTTCCGCCGGCATGCAGTTGGGTCAAAATAACTTCGACTCCCGGCATATTTTGCTCGGGGTGCATATCGACGGGCATGCCACGACCATCATCTTGTACTTTAACGCTACCGTCCCTAAGTAAAACAACCTCTATACTAGAAGCATGACCTGCGACCGCTTCATCCACGCTATTATCAACGACTTCCTGAACCAGATGATTAGGGCGGGTGGTGTCAGTATACATGCCTGGACGTTTGCGTACGGGGTCTAAGCCACTTAAAACTTCAATAGCTGCTGCGTTATAGGTATTACTCATTTTCTAGTTAATTACTCGGGTGTTTTTCATATATAATAGAATGTTTAATCTATCCTATCATTAAATTATTTTTATCGACATGCCTAGAAAGAAAAGTGCCACCTTATTTGAAGATTCTCTTAAAGGCTTGGAAGAGATTGTTGAGCAATTAGAGCAAGGTGATATTTCTTTGGAAGAGTCATTAAAATCATTTGAACAGGGTGTAAATTTAACGCGCACTTGTCAGAAAGCCTTACAAGAGGCAGAGCAAAAAGTACAAATTTTATTAGCAAAAAACGGTCAACAAACTTTGGAGTCATTTAACGATGAGTAACGCCCTGAAAGAATTTTTAATTAACAGCCAGGAGCGCGTAGAAAAAGCCCTGGAATTGCGCTTGCCAGCAAATACAATTTTGCCTAAAAGACTCCATGATGCCATGCGTTACAGTACTTTAGATGGCGGCAAAAGAATGCGCCCGATGTTGACCTATAGTGCGGGTAAAGCTCTGGGGATTGTTCCAGACGTTTTAGACGGCCCTGCCTGTGCGGTGGAGATGATTCATGTTTATTCACTTATTCATGATGACTTGCCAGCAATGGATGATGATGATTTGCGTCGTGGTAAAGCTACATCCCATATAGCGTATGATGAGGCAACTGCTATTTTAGCGGGTGATGCATTACAAGCACTGGCATTTCAGACCCTGGCTAATGACCGTACTATGAATGCCAGTGCGGAGTCACGTATACAAATGATTAATGCTCTGACAAAGGCTAGTGGCTCATTGGGTATGGTCGGGGGGCAGGCAATTGACCTGGAATCTGTGGGTAAAAAGCTGACTTTACCTGAATTAGAAAATATGCATATCCATAAGACAGGCGCATTAATTCGTGTTGCCGTCCAGCTGGCAACTTTGTCCAGGCCTGACCTGGATTCTGCCGTTGCCAGAAAACTAGATCATTATGCGAAATGTATCGGGCTGTCATTTCAGGTTAAAGACGATATTTTAGATGAAGAGAGCGATACGGCTACCTTAGGCAAGACACAGGGTAAAGACCAGGATAATGATAAGCCGACTTATCCGGCCTTGTTAGGATTAGCAGGAGCAAAACAGAAAGCACAGGACTTGCATGAGCAAGCCGTTGAAAGTCTCGCTGGTTTTGGGGCAGAAGCTGATTTATTACGTGATTTATCTTTGTATATAATCCAGAGAGATCATTAAAATAGCCGCCGTAGGAGCGGTCTTTAGCCGCGAATGAGTCTAGCCTGTTTTTATATAGTGGATATTTGGAATATAGGCACGGAATGAGAAAGCCGGAATCAGTTTAGACCGGCTTTCTGAGCGAAATATAAGCAGTCCTATCTCTACAGGGCAGGGATTACTCTTGAGATATATACTGTAAAATTTCAACCACTTGTCTGGGGGTTTCTGTGACGGCTAATGCGGCAGCATCCACTTCTTTCAATGGGTGAGTTAACTCCGGGGCATGCATGACAATAACGGGAATTCCAAGTCCATAAGCGGTTCCGGCATCGAATGCGGCATTCCACTGGCGGTATTTATCTCCAAACCTGACTACGACTATATCAGAACGGCTGATGTAATTCTGGGTACGTAAGGCATTTATTTTTGCTGCTTTATGGTCTTTCCAGAAATTATTATCTTCAAGACCAAGAATTTTTTCACCGACATGATCACTGCTGTCATGATCAGTAATCGGGCCTAGTACCTCAATATTTAGGCCTTGCTGATCAATTCCCTGTTTAATTTGTTCGCGCCAGTCGCTATGGATTTCGCCTGATAAATAAATTGTATAAGACATTATGATTCCTTTGATTGAATAAGTATTTACTTAAGCTTATTATAACCAATAAGTCATAGGCACTACTTTCTTTAGCAAGGTCAAATTTATCAGGAGCTCGTTATGCAAGATCAGAATATCAATACCTCAAAAACATCTACATTTGTCATAATAGGTATCATCGTTGTTGTGTTGGTTGTTGGCTTATTGTTGTATCTAACGGCTGATAAGGGTGATGTCAGTAAGAGCGGCCAGAATACTCATCAGGCTTTAGTAATCCCTGATGTAGATGCAGAAACCTCCGCAGCAGGTCAACATAAGAATCTTGATTTTGCCAGTCAATTACCGCGTTATGATGACGAAAATTTACAATTTGAGCCCAGAGGGCCTTTACCTGAGTTAGCAAATAGTGATGCAGATTTTACTGGGGATGTCTTAGCAATGTCCGCACAGTTAAAATCTGGTTTATTTAAAAAGCAGATAATCAGGAAAAGCCTTTTTTCTATTAATGATATGGCGCAAGGTATGCGCCCTCCGGTAAAGCGCTTACGTGAGTTATCATTTAGCGAACCTTTTAGTGTAGATAAAGTTGAAGATAAACTGTATATGTCCCCGGCATCTTATCAACGCTATATCCCATTAGCACAAGCAATTAATGCGATTGATAATCAGACAGCCGTTGCTTTGTATCAAAAATATTTACCGCTTTTTCAACAAGTCTTTGCGGAGTTTTCTTACCCGGAAAATTATCAGGTGCTGGATATTATTAAAGCGGCTACCGCCAGGATAATAGAGGCACCAGTTATTACTGGAAATATCGAAGTAATTCGACCCACGGTAGGCTATAAATTTGCCGATCCCAAACTAGAAAAGTTGAGTGCTTTAGATAAGCAAATGTTACGTATGGGGCCAGAAAATACACGTTTGATACAAAATAAACTGCGTAAATTGGTAGAGGCTTTAATTGTGTCAGAAAAAGAATAAGTTGTTTCGTGCTCGTTACATAACGGAGTAGGGCGTGGCTTTAGCCCGCTGTTTATACAGTATTAGCGGACTAAAGCCACGCCCTTTTTTGTATTTTAAGCTAATGTTGTATTCTATTAACTTCTGGTGTCGGGCCGGTTTTTTAATACCACGCAATAAAAATCTAACCCGGCAACTTGACCTACAGGGTGACAATAGGCTCCCGCAAGATTTATTCTCCCGCTATCGCCATTTCTTCAATTAAAATAGAGCCGGTACGAATATTGCCGCGATAATCAATATCATTGCCAACGGCCAGAATATGCTGATACATATCTTTTAGATTACCTGCAATGGTGATTTCTTGTACAGGGTATTGAATTTCTCCTTGCGCTACCCAAAAGCCAGATGCACCTCTTGAATAATCACCGGTAACCGGGTTGACTCCTTGCCCCATGAGTTCAGTGACCAGCAGACCAGTGCCCATTTTTTTGAGTAACTGGCCTAGGTTTTTATCGCCTGTACCAATACATAGGTTATGTACGCCACCCGCATGACCAGTCGTTTGCATACCTAATTTACGGGCGGAATACGTGCTTAATAGATAGCTATTTAAAATGCCATCAGTGACAATTTTATTGGCTTGGGTGCTTACCCCTTCGGCATCGTAGCTGGCACTACCTAACGCGCCTGGCAAGTGTGGCTGTTCATAAAGATGGATAAAATCTGGAAAGATTTTTGTACCCAGGGTATCGAGTAAAAATGATGACTTACGATACAGGCTCCCCCCACTGATAGCACTGAGAAAAGAACTGATAAGTCCGTTTGCAACTTCGGCAGAATATAATACCGGGGATTTACGTGAGCTTAAACTACGTGCTCCCAAGCGTTGTATCGTTCTTTGTGCGGCTTTGATACCCACCCGTTCGGCACTTTCAAGATCCTGATGTTTACGTGCGACGCTATACCAGTAGTCGCGCTCCATATTGCCATCACGCTCACCTAGAACCGAACAACTGATAGAATGGCGAGTGGATGCATAGCCGTGTAAAAACCCCAGGCTATTGCCAAAGACACGTATGCCTTGGTAAGTATCAACAGAAGCACCTTCTGAGTTACTAATATCGGTATGATATTGGCGGGCACTTTCTTCGCAGCTGATAGCAAGGTCAATCGCATCTTTGGCGGCTAACTCCCATGGATGGGATAAATCCAGATCTTTGCATTCAGTGGCCAGCATTTCAGGCTCGGGCAGGCCTGCATAAGGGTCTTCACTAGCGTAGCGGGCAATACTACATGCGGCAGTAACCGTTTCTTTGATAGATTGGGGGGATAGGTCAGTGCTACTGGCCGAGCCTTTTTTCTGAGCAAAATAAACAGTGACCCCGAGACCTTGAGAGCAATGGTGCTCAATGGTTTCTACATCACCCAGACGAGCATTAACCGATAAACCGGTATCAATACTTAAGCCTGCATCTGCAGCACTGGCACCCTGGTTTTTTGGTTCCAGTAATAAGTCATGAATCGTAGTTTCCAGATGACTGATTTCTTCTTGAGTTTGCATAAATCTATTAGGTTTTAAAAGGCTTTATGATTAAGAGAACGTAGCATTGCTCCACAAACGAATGAACGCGATGACCTAAAGCCAGGTAAATAATAATGCTAAAAAACATAAAAAAAGCAGGAGTGCAATAGCTTTAGCTATTACTGTTTGTCACTAGAAAAAAGCTGAAGCTTTTTTACTCCTGTGTATTTGAATTCTCGTTCCTTAAGACCAGCCTACAGTTTATACATTTGTGCCACCGACAGTTAAGGCATCAATTTTCAGCGTAGGCTGACCAACCCCCACGGGGACGCTTTGGCCTTCTTTGCCGCAAGTGCCAACACCGCTATCTAAAGCGAGATCATTACCGACCATACTCACGCGCGTCAATACCTCGGGGCCATTACCTATCAGCGTGGCACCTTTAACTGGGCGGGTTATCTTGCCATTTTCAATTAAATAGGCTTCACTGGCCGAGAAAACAAATTTTCCTGAGGTGATGTCTACTTGTCCACCAGAAAAGTTCTTGGCATATAGACCGTTTTTAACCGATTGCAGAATTTCTTCGGGGTCACTTTCACCGGGAAGCATATAGGTATTGGTCATGCGTGGCATCGGCGTATGTGCGTAGGATTCACGTCTGCCATTTCCGGTAGATTGAACCCCCATTAAACGAGCATTGAGTTTATCCTGCATATAGCCTTTAAGGACACCGTTTTCTATCAAGGTAGTACATTGTGTGGTTGTGCCTTCATCATCAATGGACAGAGAGCCGCGACGGCCTTGCAGGGTACCGTCATCAACCACAGTACACAGTGCTGATGCGACACGCTCGCCAACCCGGCCACTAAAGGCAGAGGTGCCTTTACGATTAAAGTCACCTTCCAGACCATGGCCGATGGCTTCATGCAATAAAATACCCGGCCAGCCAGAGCCTAGGACGACAGTCATACTCCCCGCCGGGGCAGGCACGGCATCTAAATTGATTAATGCCTGCCTAACCGCTTCCTGACCATAGCCTAACGCTCTGTCCTGCTCAAGAAAATAGTGATAATCTTCACGCGCACCGCCGCCCATGCTCCCTTGTTCGCGGCGGCCTTTATCTTCGACTATGACACTGACATTCATACGCACTAAAGGTCGTACATCGCCAGCGAGTGAGTCACCTGGATTGGCTATCAGGATATGATCCTGTACGCCAACCAGGCTGATAATAACCTGTTCGATACGAGCATCTAGCTTGCGTGTTTCACTATCTATCTTGCGTAAGAAATCTACTTTTTGCTGGTCACTTAAAGAGCTTAAGGGATTAATGGGCGCATATAGTTGAGGAACATGTGTATGCGCGGGTAGAGCCACTTTTGCAGTCTGCCCCTGGCGTGCAATCGCCTGTACATTTTTAACGGCAGATAAAAGTTCACTCAGGTCGATTTTATCGCTATAGGCAAAACCGGTTTTCTCTCCAGATAGGGCGCGTACGCCTGCACCTTGTTCAATGTTATGGCTGCCTTCTTTGATAATGCCATCCTCCAGTACCCAGGACTCATAATGGCTGGACTGGAAATAAATATCACCACTATCAACTGCACCATTGAATAATTGATCCATGACGCGATGAATACTACTTTCCTGTAGGCCAGTAGGAACTAAGATAGCCTGTTTTGCTAGTTGTAATGCTGAGTTACTCATTATTTATCCACAAACAATTTGACGGTGTTGAAGCACTGGAAAAGTTTCCCGCGTTTTATGTAGACGTGCAAGATCAATATCAGCAGCCACTACCCCCGCATTGGTTTTCTGGCATGCCAGAACAGTCCCCCAAGGGTCAATGATCATACTATGGCCAAAAGTTTGCCGACCATTGACATGAAATCCTCCCTGATTAGGCGCAATAACATAACACAGGTTTTCCACTGCACGGGCTCTGAGTAGTAATTCCCAGTGTGCTGCGCCCGTTTTTTGGGTAAAAGCTGAGGGGATAATAAGTACTTCCATTCCTTGCTCTTGCATAGTGCGAAACAGCTCTGGAAATCGCAGGTCATAGCACACTGCAATGCCTAGTTTACCAAATGGACTGTCAATGACTAGTGGACTGTCGCCTTTGGAAATACTGTCAGATTCACGATAGACTTCATCACTACCGGGTACGTGGACATCAAATAAATGAATTTTGTCATAGCGTGCAACGCGTTCGCCAAGCTCGTTGTAGATAAGGCAGGCCGCAATGACTTTGTTGTCATTGTCAGGATCAGCAATAGGCAAAGTGCCGGCAACAATCCAGACGGCATGTTTTTTAGCCGTCGTTGCCAGAAAATTCTGGATTGGGCCAGAGCCATCTTGTTCTTTTTGTGCTAATTTATCTAGTTCATGCTGCCCCATTAATGCGAAATTCTCGGGTAAGGCAACTAATTTTGCACCAGCACTGACTGCATCGCTAATTAAACGTTCGGCTTCGATTAAGTTAGAACTGATGTTGGGGCTGGATGCCATTTGTATGGCGGCACATAGACTCATATAAAATCTCGAATAAGGGTGGATCTTTTTTCCTGGTTTATGGTGTACTTTAGTACTTGTCAGATAAAACAGGATTTAATTGGCGATTAATCTTGAAATTTTCCCAGGTGCCAGTTATTTCATATAACAAACTTACGAACAAGCCGCCAGTTTCATGGCCAATAAAGGCTTTACTCACAGCATTGGAAATATTGCCGATAATTGTACCAGCAATTGGAAATTTAGGTAGGACTGTTGCTTGCAGATCAACTTGCTCTGTCGCCAGGTTTGTAGAGCCTGAAAGGTAAATTTTTGCAGGCATGGCATTGATAAGTAAATTCTTAGAGCTGATGATGCCCCGGTTAATGCTCAGGTGCCCCGTTGTTTCAGAAAAGCTGAGGCCTCGATCAGTAATATCCGAAAAGTCAAGGCGTAGACGTTTATCGAGTTTCCATATATCTAGAGCTCCCAGGATGCGTCCCAGGCCTGGGTCTACGCCTAAAATGTGGCCATTTTCAAGATGGGTATCTATGGAACCAGATAGAATTGACTTGGATACTTCATAAGGGGCAGCGGGCCAGTTAAGAGCAAATTGAAGGTCTGCAGTGGTATCAACAATATTATTTGAAAGCTCGGCCTGGCGTAAAAATACGCCAAGATCCTGGCTACGAAACTGTCCGAAAATTGAGCTTGAATTTTGCTTGTTATGTTGTTGCCAGAACCCCGATAAAGATAAGCGGTCAGATGCAGAGTTAATGTCACAACGTTTAATTGATAAGCCTTTATCGGTAGGCTGGGTGCGTAGCGTCAGACTACCGAGATCCTTGTTATGCCAGTACAGAGACTGGCTATCAAGATGGATGCTGGGCAGGTTTTTGATGTCCATTGCTGTGCCATCACTTTTAAACTCGAGCTTTTCTAACGCAGAGAGATCAAGCTCTTTTAATGCTAAATTTATCTCTGTGTTTTTATTAAATGCAATAGGGATAAAAACGCTACCACTTGCTATCGGGCTATGAATCAGTCCTTGCCAGTGAGGAGGGATTTTTTTTAGTTTTATATCTACCCTGTTTTGCAGGCTTAAGCGGTCTTCATAATTGATATTAAAAGTATCAATACCTGACGAGCCTAGCCCTAGCTTTAACGCAAAAGAGTGGCTTTGAGTTGCTCGCTTGGAAATAGGCGCGAAATTAATCGCTGTACCTAGCAGATTAGAGTTTAACAGGATGGTACAGATTTGCGAGCCGTGTTTTGGGAAATCTAACTGGGCATAGTACTGACTGGTACCCTTAAGATAAGACCAGAAAGAATGGGGGAATTGTTTAGCTAATTGCTCAATAGCCATTCGTCCGGAGATACGAGTGGATATGGCTTGTTTAGTGCTATTTACTTCTGCTGTTAATGGAAAACCGAGGGTTGTTGCATTGAGTTGCTTACTAAATACGCCGTTTTCAGTAAAACGAAACTTAGCATTTATATCTTTTAGCGCAAGGTCAATAGGAATAATAGTGGCATGCGCATTTTTTGTGCTAGCTTTTATATTCGCCTTAAGAGCCTGTTTGCCGAGTGGAATTTTAAGGTCAACTTGTATGTCAGCAAAACCTTGTAAATCAATAACCTCATGGATTGCAGACACTTTATCCTTGAAAGGAGAATGGCTTAAAAACTTAATAGCTGTTGGCAGGTCACTTTTGATGTCTCCCTGAATGGTTAAATACTCACTAGCTCCCAGAGCATCAATAGCAACAGACGCTTGTTGAATTGCTGCCTGACCCGCATGGCCTTGATGAATATTGATATTCATACTATTGGCAAAAAAACGCACCTCTGCAGAAACTCCCTGAATATCTTGCCAACCAGAAGCATAATGTAATTCAAAATCCTGAGCATCAAATAACACTTCAAAAACACCTTCGCTCTGAACAAAGGGATAATCAGCTAAGGCACCGCGAAATAAGATTCCTCCCTGTTTGACACTGCCTTTAACAAATGCGTGGTTTAGCCAATCCACGATGTCTTGTTCGATAACTCCAGAGGGGATAAAGTGCGGGGCGTGTGTAACATTTGGGATGTCAAAAAAATTGCGTAGGCTCATAAACGCAGGCTGATCCCCTTGCGGTAAAGTGAAACTTATTTTTGTGGTGGTCTTGAAGTGATCGGTATGCAACTCCAGTTGAGGGCTATTGAATTCCAATAAATCGGCGTGCTGCCAGTAGATGTTACCCAGAGCATGGTTAAAATTTAAGGGTTTATTGAATATCTTAGGCGCATTGAAACTGAGCTGTTGTGAATTTAACTGGATGACACCGTGTTGTTCTGAGCCCTTTATATAAGCTGAAAGACCCTTGAGACCAGGCATGTCATCTATGGAATGGGTTTTAATTTTCTCCAGTTGGGCATTAATACTAAAGGTTCGCTGATCCGGGTTAGCAAACAATAACAGGTCTTTGACCTTGCCTTCTAAGGCAATAGTTTGCAACTGTTTATGTAAGTCCGCTGGTAAGACTTTTTTAAGCAGGATAAATTTACTTAAAGGACCTAGTTCTAATAGTGGGCAGTTAAGTGCTATATGGATCAATTCATCCTTGGTATTGTGCTCTAATGACAGAGCTAGTTGAGCCATTTCAATATTGATACCTTGTGAGATGAGTGTTGAATTTTTCAAGGCAAGCTGCCATTGTTGCCGTTTTTTTTGTAATTTGAAGTGCAGATCAAGCTGGTCTACTGGAATTTCAGGATTCTGGCTCGCTTTTATGCTTGCACCATGTAATGCCACTGAACCACTCATTTGGGTCATTTGGGCTGCATTCCATCGACTCCATAGACTAAAGTCACCCGTACCCTGGGTGAATGAAAAGTTAAAAGGTAAATCACCGGTAATGACTTTTGCCAGTTGAATTCCTTTCCCCTGTACAAACAGCCGGGCATTAATGCTGTCAGGAACAAATAGGCTCCCGGTATAGTCCATTGCAAAGCGAAGAGATGTACCTAATGCTTCAGGTAGATCCGTTTTAATAAATATTTTGTGTTGCTGGTCATCATTATGCAGTGAAATATTTACATGTTTTAACTGCACGGGTGCCGCGTTGCGCTTTTTGTCATGCCAATGTATTTCACTGTCAACAAGATTGTATTGTTTACCGCGCATAAGCCATTCTGGTTGTTTATCAACTGAACTGGGTAGACCTTGAATATTTATTTTGCCAGAGGGTAGGCGGCTGACCGAGAGCTTTGCTCCGACTATTGTGAATTGTATGGCCTCTAGCAGGGGAGAGCTTATTGCTGTGAGTATACTGAAACCCAGATGAATTTCCTGTAATTTTACGGGGGTGGCATTATCTTGTTTGGGTTGTACTTCAATGTTTTGCAGGACAAGTTCAGGTTTAATGCCATTTAGCACTCCCTTTATGCTTGCAATGGTAACGGGGGCTTCCAATTGTTTGCTTAACAGAGATTCAATATCTGTTTTGTAAAAGTCTAGCTCAGAGAGGCCGTAGCGCAAGCCACTGATACTGATAGCAAAGACCAGAATGCTCCAGAAAAGAATATGGATACAGCCCCATTGAATGTGTTTTATCATTACGGCAATGCGCTGTTATAGTAAAACAATATCATATTGCTCCTGATTGTATTCAGACTCGGATCTGAATTTAATGCGAATATTCAAAAAGGCCTCTAATTCAGATAAAACATCCGCCTCTTCATCGAGCAATTTCTCAACCACAGGATGTGAAGCTAATACCAGTATTTCCTTTACATTGAACTGTTTAACTTCCCGAAGAATTTCCCGGAAAATTTCCAGACACATCGTTTCAGCTGTTTTTAGTTCCCCTTTTCCATCGCAGGTAGGGCAGGGTTCACATAAGATATGCGCCAGACTTTCACGGGTACGCTTGCGCGTCATTTCGACCAGACCCAAAGTCGATACTTCGGTGATTTTAGTTTTAGAGTGGCATTTTTCCAGCGTCTTTTCTAATGCGCGTAAGACCAGTGACTTATGCTCTTCACTTTGCATATCAATAAAATCAATAATGATAATACCACCCAGATTACGCAGTCTTAATTGGCGAGAAATAGCCTGTGCAGCCTCAAGATTGGTTTTAAAAGTGGTTTCTTCCAGGTTTTTACTGCCCACATAAGCTCCCGTATTCACATCGACAGTAGTCATCGCTTCAGTCTGGTCAAAAACGAGGTGTCCCCCTGATTTTAAGACGACTTTTCGGTCTAGTGCTTTTTCTATTTCATCTTCAATATTATAAATATCAAATAAAGGCCGCTCGCGAGTGTAGTGCTCGATAATCGGCACAATATCGGGCACAAATTCTTCTGCAAACTCTATCAACCGTTGATGGGTTAAGCGCGAATCAACTTTAACTTTTTCAATATTTTCGTTATATAAATCACGTAAAGTACGAATACTTAAAGGTAAGTCAAAATGGATAAGTGCCCTGGGTTCTGCCGATGCGATCTTTTCCTGAATGGATTCCCATAATTGCAGCAGGAACAGCATATCCGACTCTAAAATAGATTCACCGACACATTCTGCGGCTGTTCGTGCGATAAAGCCACCCGATTGATGTTCTTGCTGGAATGTGTCTTGAAAATTTCGTAGGCGCGCTCTTTCAGGCTCATGCTCAATACGTTGGGAAACCCCGCCTTTTTCTGCGTAGGGCATATAAACCTGATAACGTGATGGAATGGATATTTCGGTGGTTAATCGGGCTCCTTTGCTGCCGATAGGGTCTTTGGTAACCTGTACAATGATGTGCTGGTTTTCAATTAAGTAATGCTCGATATTATCCGAGCTTTTTTGTTCTAACTCCTTACTTGATAAATCAGAAATATGCAGAAAGGCCGCGCGTTCCAAGCCAATTTCTACAAAGGCAGCTTGCATGCCCGGTAAAACCCGGCAAACAACACCCTTATAGATATTACCAATTAAACCAAGCTGACGAGTACGTTCAATAATAATTTCCTGAACGACTCCATTTTCAACAATGGCAACGCGTGTTTCTGGAGGGGTAACATTGATCAGAATTTCTTCACTCATTGAAAATATTTATTCCTTCATTGCTTAAAAGTTGAGCAGTTTCAAACAGGGGTAAGCCCACAATGCCTGAAAAACTGCCGTTAATAGATTCTACAAATATACTGGCCAGTCCCTGAATAGCGTATGCACCCGCTTTATCGGCGGGTTCGCCTGTGTGCCAATATTGTATAATTTCCTGTGTTGAAATGGCACGAAAAGTGACATTTGATATGCTGATAACTTGCTGCGTTTTCCGGCCACGTAACGAGACGGCACTATAAACCTGATGAGTATTGGCAGATAGATGGCTTAACATGTCGATGGCATGTTCCAGGCTCTCCGGTTTACCCATGATTTTGTTGCCTAGAACCACTGAGGTGTCAGCCGCTAAAACGACCGTATCTGCGAGGCAGTGCTGGTATACGGCAAGGGATTTTGCATGTGCCACGCGCGTAACATAGTCAGTGGCAGTTTCGTTGACTAGAGGGGTTTCATCAACATCGGCTACCTGTATCGTATGTTGCAGAGCTATTTGATTGAGTAACTCACTTCTACGCGGTGAGGCAGAGGCTAAAATTAAAGCAGGCATAATAGTGGGCACCTATATTTTGAAGAATAGTTTATTTACAATATGCCTAGCGATGATAAGGATGATTATTAATCATACTCCATGCGCGGTAGATTTGCTCTGCTACCACGATACGTACTAAGGGGTGCGGGAAGGTAAGTTTAGATAAACTCCATGATTGCTGTGCAGCCTGTTTAACAGAATCGGCTAAACCTTCAGGTCCGCCGACCATTAAAGCAATATCCTGACCGCTATCTAACCAGGTGCGCAGAGTATCTGCCAGATTACCGGTACTCCAGGCTTTACCTGGTACATCCAGAGTAACGATGTGGCAGTTTTTCGGGATGGCGGCCAGCATTCTTTCGCCTTCATCGCGTACAATCCGCTTAACATCACTATTTTTTCCGCGCTTACCCGCAGCGATTTCTTTAACAATCAACTGACACTCACGAGGCATGCGTTTAGCGTACTCTTCATAGCCCTGCTTTACCCAGTCGGGCATTTTTTGTCCGATAGTAATTAAATATATTTGCACTGTTAATTAGGTGGGGTCGTTATTATTAATCAATACTTATATTTACTGACAATCCGGTCATAACTACCATCTTGCTGCATCTCTTTAATCGCTTGATTAAAATCCTCAATAATAGTTTGTGCGGATTTATTTGATTTACTGACTGCAAGATAGAGCTTCTTGAATGCTAATGCAGGTTTGATAAATTCAAAAGACTGACTATGCGTAGGTAAAAATTTCTCCATAGTGTAGTTAATCGCACGTTCGTCGCCCAGCGTTAGGTCTATTGTACCGTTATTTAATTTATGTAGATTTTGCACAATAAAATTTGCTGGGATTTTTATTAAGCCGCGAGATCTGTTAAAAGATTCATCGTAAGCATAGTCTCGTAGTACGCCTATTACAAAACCTTGTAAATCAGCTAGCCCCTGATATTCGACATGCGTGGACTTCTTCTTAATAAAACTGATGGTGTTAGTCAGGTAAGGCTCGCTATATACCAGGTTTCGCTCACGTTTGGCTGTTTTCCAGATTGCACACGTGGCATCAAATACGCCAATTTCCACACCTTCTAAAGCGCGTTGCCAGTTATAGATATGTAAGCTAGGCTGATAACCTTTTCTCTTTAAAGCTTTATTCACCAATTCTACCGCCAGACCCTTTTGTGGCATAGTCTCGTCAACATAAGGCGGCCATTGGCTGCTAACAATACTGATTACCTGGGCAGAACTAGTTTGTATAAACAGATTGAGTATAACAAAGAGCAGAATAGAGCGGAGATTCATAAGTCAATAATGAGCAGCGAGGTTGATGAAAAATGTTCCCTTATTCTAATACGAATTTTGTTGTACAGCTATTTTAGCGAGCGTTCCTGTGATTTCTATCAAGGAATAGTCCAGATTGCTGGTCTTTTTGTCTCTCTTTGGCGTTGCAACAACAGCTCCTTAGCGCGGCTTTGTGCCTATTGTCGCGCCTTGAAGATGCACAAAAATACTGCCCAATTTGACAAGCCCCACTGAAAGTGTGTTGATACGTGAAGTATTTGCTCAGATTTAATATGACATAATAATTGTGTTCATTTGAAGTGGTAACTCCCATTAACGGAGATAGCCATGAATATGACACCACCTTTTTATTCCACTCTTAATGATTGTTTTTTTGAAAGTGATCTTGCACCTTATATAGATGCCTTCACCGACTATTTGCAGAAAGGCCGATATGCCGAGACCACTATCAAGACTTACCTTGCTTGTATCGCGCACTTTTCACGTTGGGCAAGTCAGTCTCACCTGAACCTTAAACAACTCGACGAAACGGCAGTGAGCCAGTTCCTTGACGATCACCTTCCACATTGCGATTGCCCCGCACCAACTTGTCAAAGTTACCATGCTTTGCGTGCTGCATGCGGTCATTTTTTGCGCATACTACGCGACAGTGGCGTCATCTCAGAGCCCGTGGTTGCTACTAGTCCGATTGAAGATGAACTGCTCAGCTTCGATAAATACATGTGTAATGTGCAAGGTCTTGCCACCAAGACGCGTAGCGCACGCATTCTCATTGTGAAGCGCCTATT
>JAUXBW010000101.1 GCA_030619185.1 Methyloprofundus sp. | reverse complement strand
TAAATAACGCATAATAGCCGCTCTTCAACGCTAGTGGTTGTCGACATTATGGTTACTGTGTCGGTCCTCTCGCAACGATATTCTGTCAACCCCGCCAGGCCCGGAAGGGAGCAACGGTAGCAGAAGATTCGTGTGCCGAGATGTGGCTGGCATGGTATCCGCCCAATCTCTTCTCTCTACCACTCTGTCATGAATCATCAGGTTCTCGCCAGAAAATGGCGTCCGCATAATTTCACCGAAATTGTTGGTCAGGAGCATGTTAGCCAGTCGCTAATCAATGCTTTGCAAAATGATCGATTACACCATGCCTATTTATTTACCGGTACTCGTGGAGTAGGTAAAACTACTATCGCCAGAATTCTGGCAAAAGCCATTAATTGTGAAAACCTGCAGGATTATAACCCCTGTGGACAATGTGCTGCCTGTCAGGCACTAGATGAAGGGCGTTTTCTTGATTTAATCGAAGTGGATGCTGCCTCGCGTACTAAAGTAGAAGATACTCGCGACTTATTGGATAATGCGCAATATGCACCCAATAGTGGTCGATATAAAATTTACTTGATTGATGAAGTGCATATGCTTTCTACGCATAGTTTTAATGCCTTGCTTAAAACGCTAGAAGAGCCCCCTGAGCATGTTAAGTTTCTATTAGCCACGACCGACCCACAAAAAATTCCGGTGACTGTTTTATCGCGGTGCTTGCAATTTAATTTAAAACGCCTGACCCCCAGCCAGATAAGCGAACAAATGGCTTACATACTGGGCGAAGAAAAAATACAATTTGAGCAGGATGCCTTACGCTTAATCGCTCGTGCCGCTGATGGCAGTATGCGCGATGGCTTGAGTTTACTGGATCAGGCGATTGTTTTTGGCAATAATGTGGTGAGTAGCGATACGGTCAGCCAGATGCTGGGCACTATAGCGCAACTGCCAGTGGAAGATCTGCTCCATTGTTTAGCGCAAAGGGACGCGCAAAAATTATTACAAACCGTGCAAGATATGGCAGAATTATCGCCAGACTTTGCTGATATATTACAGCAGATATTGTATGTTCTACATCGCTTGACTTTAGTGCAACTGGTGTCTTCAGTGGCTGATGCTGAAGAGGATGCCCAGATGTTGCGTGAACTTAGTGCGGTGTTTACTGCTGAAGAGCTGCAATTGTATTATCAGATCGCACTGATGGGGCAAAAAGATTTAAGCCTTGCGCCTGAGCCGCGAGCCGGGTTTGAAATGATTATGCTTAGAATGCTGGCGTTTAACCCTCAGTTCAGTGATGCCAAACCACAGGCACAAAAGCCTAAAGTTGCCCAGGCTGATATGCAAAAACCCAAGCTCGGGGGAAATCCAGCTCAAATCAAGGTGGCAGAACCTCCTGCAGTCAGCAAAACAGTAGCTAAATCAGTTAACTCACCCATTGCTATTACCCAGTCGATAGATACCAGAGCTGAATTACCCTGGCATGATATGGTGGATGCGATGAATTTAACAGGCTTAACTCGTGAATTAGCGAACAATTGCATTCTAGGATTAGTCGATGATCAGCAGTGCCAATTGATTTTAGACACTAAGCAGGCGCAAATTAGAAGTTCTCGTTCAGAAGATAAATTACAGGCAGCGATACAAACCTATTTTGGCAAGCCACTTAAAGTAGTGATTAAAACCGAAACTGTAGGTAGCGATACACCTGCGGTAAAAAACCACAAAGAAAAACTTAATCGACAGCAAGAAGCGGTCGATGCCATAGACAATGACGAGAATATACAGGCATTAAAAACAAATTTTGATGCCCGAGTCATTTCTGGTTCAGTCGAACCAGTAGAAAACATTATCGAGGAGAAATAAACATGAAGGGTGCGCTTGGAAATATCATGCAGCAAGCTCAGAAAATGCAGGAAGACATGCAAAAAGCTCAGGCTGAACTTGAGAGCCTGGAAGTCACAGGTGAAGCAGGTGGGGGTATGGTCAGCATTATCATGACTGGCAAAAGAGAGGTTCGCAAAGTATCTATTGATGATACCTTAGTGGGCGATGATAAGGAAATGCTGGAAGATTTAGTGGCTGCTGCAATGAATGATGCGGTACGTAAAGTTGCTAAGATAAAAAAAGAAAAAATGGGTGATGTGACCTCTGGTATTCCCTTACCCCCTGGATTTAAAATGCCATTCTAGGGATGTCCAGACAAGGTTTATTAACAGAAGTCATTGATGCCTTATGTTGCATGCCGGGTGTAGGGCCAAAGTCTGCTCAACGTATAGCGCTGCACTTATTTCAACGCGATAGAGGTGGTGCTGAAAATCTGGCAAAAGTGCTACAGACAGCTGTCGATAAACTGGGTTTGTGTAAAAAATGTCGTACTCTTAGTGAGCATGAGCTCTGTGAACTTTGTGCAAATTCAGCGCGTGATACCCAGATACTGTGTGTGGTAGAAAGTCCAGCTGATGTCTGGTTGATTAATCAGGCTACAGATTATAAAGGTGCATTTTTTGTCTTAAACGGGCGCTTATCGCCATTAGATGGCATAGGGCCAGATGAAATTGGCTTAGACCAGTTAGAGCAGCAATTAGGAAATGCAAAAATAACAGAGCTAATTTTGGCGACTAACTCGACAGTTGAGGGTGAAGCAACCGCACATTATATTGCCCAGTTAGCGTTACCGTATCAGATTAAAGTCAGTCGTATTGCCCATGGGGTGCCGGTGGGTGGTGAATTAGAATTTATTGATAGCAGTACTCTGGCGCATGCTTTCAGTGGTCGACGTGATATAAGCTAGGAGAAAACAATGAGTGATTGCCTGTTTTGTAAAATGGTAGCAAAAGAAATTGAACCTGATATTGTCTATGAAGACGAGCAGGTACTGGCTTTTAGAGATATTAGTCCTAAAGCCCCCACGCATATTTTAGTGATACCCAAGCAACATGTCGCAACCTTGAATGACCTTCAAGATCAGCAACTGGCAGGGCATTTATTACAAACCGTAGCGCAGATTGCGAACTCTGAGGGCATTGCGAAAACTGGCTATCGCACCGTGATTAATTGCAATAATGCGGGTGGGCAGGAAGTGTATCATTTACACCTGCACTTATTGGGTGGCAGGCAAATGAGCTGGCCTGCTGGTTAGCCTGTAGGTTGGCTTAGATTTTTTTACGAAGTAAAAAAAACGTAACCCAACAACAGGCTGATTTACGTGGAAGTGTTGGGTTACGTTATGAAGCCCTTATTTCCCATAAAATCCATGCTCAACTGATGTTTTGAAGATAATCCTGGAAACTGAGTTTGATCGCTATCAAACTCAGATATGATTAGTTATTAAGCTTTTCTACCGCCTCTATGGTTTGAAAAAACACCTGGCCTGGACTCAAGTGATTAAGAAAATTAGTTTGTTTTAGTTTATCAATAACAGGGCCTTTAACTTCAGCTAAATGTAGTCGGATATGTTTAGTTTTTAAGTTATTGATCAGGCTCTCTAAAGCTTCGAAGGCAGTACTATCAATATAGCTGACGGATGAGAAAATGAGTACTACATGTTTTAGCTCTGCATTATTAAAGGTTTCGTTCTCAATAAAATCAATAATATAACTGACATTGGCGAAGCTGATGTTTTCATCGATTCTAATCAGTTGCAGTTTTTTCCAGGTTTCTACCTGATGTCGTTTTATATTTCTAAAATGCTCGGTGTCTTTTATGCGACCTACGACTGCAATATGCGGACGGCTAGTGCGTCGTAAATAACTTAATATAGTTATTATCACACCTAAGGCAATGCCTTCTTCAATGCCTAGGGCAAGTACACCTAATAGAGTGATTAATTCAGCAATTCCATCACCCTGATCATATTTCCATGTGGTAAAGATTTCACGTAATTGCACTAATGGAAAAATGGCAATAAGAATAACTGCGGCTAAGGCAGCTTTGGGAATGTAGGTGAATTGTTCGGTAAAAAAGATAACAGCGACACCGAGTATCAGAACAGCGATCAGCATGGCTATCTGTGTGCGTGCACCGGCGGTGAAATTGACCATAGTGCGACTGAATCCTCCAGCAACTGACATACCACCTGAAAATGCAGTTGTCAGGTTCGCTACGCCTAAGGCGATTAGTTCTTGGTTAGGGTCGATTTTTTGATTTCTTAAGTTAGCAGTGACTTTAGCGATAGCAACGCTTTCTACATAGGCAATGATAGCTATAAAAGTAGCACTCGGCAATAAAGCTTGCCACTGAACAAGATTGTTAATAAATGCAATGCTGATTTCAGGTAAGCCGGGTTGTATTTCCCCTACAATGGCAACTTGTTGATATTCTGATAATTGATATATTTTAACCAACAAGGTTGTTACCATAATTGTTAGTAAAGGGGCACATTTACTGAGTCCGGTAATCAGGTTTTTTTGAACATTAAATCGTTTTAGCAACGCCGATAATGGGGAGCCGAAGGAGAGTAAAAAAACGATGCTAAGCAGACTCAGTCCCAATGTATAGCCATTAAACTGTTGAAAATACCCGTGATAGCAGCTGAGCTCAAAATGGCACTGATTTTTTGATAAACCGAGCAAGTGAGGTATTTGACTCAAGATAATCAGGATGGCTGCGCCACTAGTAAAGCCGGTTAACACGGGGTGACTGATAAAATTTACGAGCCCCCCCATGCGCAACATTGCCATTAGTAATAAAATGATACCACCTTCCGCTGCCAGAATGATTGCATTTTCAACAGGGCTACCCAGAAGCATGATTTCGGGTGCTGATAATACGCTGGCAATCATAATGGCAGCGATAGAAACAGGCCCTACTGATAGAGTTTTGCTTGTCCCTAATAAAGCATAAATAGCAGGAGGTAAAATGCTGGCATATAAGCCAACTTGAGCTGGTAGTCCTGCTAGCATTGCGTAGGCTATCCCCTGGGGAACCAATAAAATAGCGGTAATAATGCCAGCAAAAACATCACCGTTCAGGTCCTCTCTTGTGTAATGTTTTAGCCAGAGTGAGATAGGGAAGTAGGTGTTAATCCAGTTGCCGGAGTGCTGCGTAGCCATGAAAATTTACAATGATTGCTTAGAAAATGAGTTGCGTATTATTTTTCTAGGTTTAACAGCCGCCTGTGAAGGAATAACCGCGACAACTTCTTATCTTTACCTAATTGCGTACAACTCACAGTCATTTTAAAATAATTACCTGATTACCCATAACTCTCAGCTATATTTCGTCTTTCCTGCTAAAGACATGCAGGAATGACGAATTGTTTTTAATTAGTTGGTAATCTTATTATTTTATTACATACTTCGGGGTTGCTGTACGAATTGTCGAGGTGTGTCGTGCACGTTCCTTAGTCTTCTTTGGTTAGTTTTTCCACATAAGATGCCTTATGAGGAATATCAAAGCGAATTCCTTTAATCATAAGCTGCCAATATAACCATGGAAAACCGAATATTTTTCCAAACCACCAAAGACGGCTATTGGTTCTGGGGTCCAGAAATGGGAATGAAGGTGTAACCTTTCCGCCATAAGAAAATTCGGCTAGCATAACAGTGCTTAACGACGTGGTTAGCGGGCAAGATCCATAACCATCATAGCCTTCTGCTATTTCCTGACTCTCTAGCAAATTGAGAATATTATCGACTACAACAGGCACCTGTTTTCTGACGGCAGCAGCGGTTTTAGCATTAGGAGTCGAAGTTACATCGCCCAGGCCAAAAATATTGCCGAATACAGTATGTTGTAAGGTACCTGGATGCACATCTACCCAGCCAGCGTCATTCGCTAGAGGACTTGTTTTGATAAAGTCAGGTGCGCTTTGCGGCGGAGTGACATGAATCATGTCGAATTCTTTGATTACTGTCGATTTATTGCCGTCAGCATCGCTTGCTTCAAAGGTTGCTGTCTTGGCATCACCATCAATGGCGACTAAATTATGCTTAAAGTGAGTGGTAATTCCATAATCTGCAACCACCTTGTTGAGTGCTTTAGCAAAGAAGGGTACACCAAACATACCCGGTCCTGCATTAAGAAATTCCACATTAACCTTATCAGCGATGCCTTTTTTACGAAATCGATCAGCGGCTAAATACATGATTTTTTGTGGTGCACCAGCACATTTTATGGGCATGGGTGGCTGAGTAAATAAGGTATTTCCCGACTCAATTTTTTGCAAGACTTCCCAGGTATATTCCACTGTATCAGCAGAATAATTACTGCATACACCATTCTTTCCTAGCGTTTCGCCTAAACCATCGATTTTATTAAAATCAAGTTGTAGACCGGGGCAGACGACCAGGAAGTCATAACTGATGATGTCACCAGATCTTAACGTGACTTTATTATCTCTAGGTTGGAAGCTTTCCGCGTAATCTTTGATCCATGTAACACTAGAATGGATCAGATTCGCTTCCTTTTTGGTGGCTCTTTTCAGCGTATAAGCACCGCCACCAATAATAGTAAACCCAGGTTGATAATAATGATTTTCAGATGGTTCGATCAGTGCTATATCAATAGTCGCGTTTTTACGACGCATGTTATTTGCCGTAGAGACTCCCGCAGCACCTCCGCCAACAATAAGAATAGAGTGGTGTTGTTCAGACATGTTTCCTCACATTATATGCTGTTAATTATGATTACTATATTTTTTGTAGGGTAATGATTTACAAAATATTATTGATATTTTACTAGCTTGATAATACTCTCTATACTTGTTGTTTCCAAGCATCATATCCACCGGCAATTGATAACACATTGTTATACCCCATGTTTTGCAGGCTATTAGCTGATAAAGCGGAGCGCTTACCCGTGGCACAATAAACTATGATAGCCGCTGATTTATCAGTAAGTTGAGGTATTGTATTGATTTTAAATTCCAAAACACCGCGAGGTAATAAAATAGCATTATCTATATGTCCCGCATTAAATTCGTTTTCTTCTCTTACATCAACAATATTAACCGGGCTATTGGAAATGATATCCTTCGCTTTTAGTGGATCAATTTCAGTTATATTTTGTTTGATCTGCTTTATAAGGTCATCCATAGTAGACGTTTGGCGTTTAGGGTCAGAGCCTTCGACTCGTTGCTCGGCTGCCTGATTAGCAAGTTCTTCATCAATACCACAATAGCGATTAGCAGGAACTGCCATATCGATTAATTTTGGTTTTGGCAAATTTAAATTGCTCATAATTTCGACAAATTCTATTTTTGATTTTCCTGCCAGGCGAGAGTTGCCGATCCTTTCCTGGGCAATATTGCTAATCCTGCGACCTTTATAGTCATGCCCTGGATAGACGATAGTATCATCAGCCAGGGTGAATAATCGTTGGGTGATACTGTCATATTGAGCCTCGGCACTACCACCTTGAAAATCAGTACGCCCACAACCATCGATTAGTAAAGCATCGCCGGTAAAAACTCTATCGCGCCATAAGAAAGAAGTACTGCCGGGTGTGTGACCTGGCGTGGCAATTACCTTGATACTCTCAGCATCACCAAACTCAAATAGATCACCATCCTGGATTTGAATATCTGCACTGTCAGCACCACAGAGCGAACTGACAGCAGTTTTGGCTCCAACTTTCTGCCGTAACATGCCACTTGCGGTGACATGGTCAGCATGAACATGAGTTTCAAGTGAGTATTTTAAAATAAGATCGTGCTCTTTTAATAAGTTGAGATACTCCTCCAGTTGTGTATCAACTGGGTCAATTAAAACCGCTTCTTGCTTATCTGGATCAGCAATTAAGTAAGTATAGGTACAGCTTTCTTTATCAAATAGTTGTTTAAATAACATCGGTCTGGCTCCTGGTTATTGAGGGGGTATATAGTGCATCACTTAGGAAATCAGTTGCTTACAATTTTTGTAAGTTTTCATTCTGGCACGCTGCTTGTGAATAATGAGAAGTTAGCGGTTTTAGCACAAATTCTTGATGTCACAGCACTTTAAAAAAACCGCATAAGCTAGGAAAGTGGAAACAAATAATCCTGCGCAATATGGGTAGGTTATTTATTGCGAGTTACCTAAGGAACGTGCACGGAATAACTTAAGCAACTCGCTTGTCTTTTTATCCGTCTTCTTTGTTATAGAAAGAGTTACGTAGCTGG
>JAUXBW010000049.1 GCA_030619185.1 Methyloprofundus sp. | reverse complement strand
GGTATGAGAGGGCATGAATTTCATCATTCAGTGCGCGAAACAGAGCAGGTTTTACGGCCTTGCTTTCAAGTTGAGCGAGGCGATAAAGGCATACGTTATAAAAATTTACGTGCGTCGTATGTGCATTGGTATTTTTCCAGTGCGCCTGAAATTATCGCTGAATGGTTTAGTGCCAGCGTGTAGAGCGGACTTTAGTCCGCAATTAGAAAATTAACAGCGGACTGAAGTCCGCTCTACAGAGAAACACACAGGATATAATGAAACAAAGAGATCGTCGGCAAGGTATCGTTGTTGTTAATACAGGAGAAGGTAAGGGAAAATCATCCAGTGCTTTCGGCATGGTATTTCGTGCTGCAGGTTGGGGCATGAAAGTTTGCGTAATACAATATATTAAAGGCAAGTGGCAAACAGGCGAGCAGAAAGCAGCAGAGCGCTTTGATCATGTCGAATGGCATGTGCTGGGCGATGGCTTTACCTGGGATACTAAAAATCCTGAACAGGATATTAAAACCAGTCGTGAAATCTGGGAATTTAGTAAGCAAAAAATCTTATCGGAAGAATATGATTTTGTTTTATTAGATGAGATTAATTATTGTTGTAGTTATAACTGGATTTCCGGGCAGGAAATTGCAGATTTTATCCGTAATGAAAAACCGCCCTGGATGCACTTGGTATTAACCGGGCGTAATGCTGCACCTGAGGTGATTGAAGTGGCGCATACGGTAACAGAAATGACCAAGATTAAGCATGCTTATGCGCAAGGAATTAAGGCTGCGCAAGGTGTAGAATTTTAGCTGTTTGTTGTAAAGTTACTTGTAGGGAGTGGCTTTAGCCCTCCTTTTTTAAACAAGGTATATGTTATATTGCATAATCCCGGCGGGCTAAGGCCACGCCCTACAGACTGTACTCCGGCTTTGTAATCCTGATAATAACCAGATTAAAACACTAGAATGAAATTGCTATACCCCGAGATTGAACCATTTAATACTTTTTATCTTGAAACAGGAAGTCAGCATACAGTCTATGTAGAGCAATCGGGCAACCCAGACGGGATTCCTGTGGTCTTCTTGCATGGCGGCCCTTGTTCAGGAACACGGCCAGGGCAACGCTGTTTTTTTGATCCTGATGTGTATCATATTATTTTATTTGATCAACGTGGCTGTGGTCTATCTTTGCCTTTTGGTGAGCTTGAGAATAATACCACGCAGGATTTAATTGCGGATATGGAGCGTATACGTAAACAGCTGGATATCAAGCAGTGGCTATTATTTAGTGGCTCCTGGGGCAGTGCTTTAGCTTTGCTCTATGCGCAGCAATATACTGAAGCTGTTGCAGGTATGATTATTCGTGGTGTGTTTTTGGCGCGGCAAAAAGATCTGGACTGGTTTGTCCGAGAGGGTGCCAGCCGGATTTATCCAGAGTCATACCAGGGTTTGTTAGACAGTTTGCCCGGGCAGAATATTGAATTGCTCTATATAACTTTATGGTCCGATGATCAACAGGCTGTACGGCATGTGACTGAAGCATGGATTCAATGGACTAGCCAAGTTGCTGTCGGCGATGCCTATCAGAAACCAGAACAGCCTGTAGTTATTACCCAAAAAATGGTGGATCAGGTGAAAATGGAATTGAATTATGCCCGGAATCATTACTTTATCAGGGAAAATCAGGTTTTAGAAAATTGCGCTAGATTACAGGATATCCCCTGTATTATTGTTCATGGACGCAATGATTTTGTTTGCCCAATGGCGGCAGGTTGGAGTTTATCCAAAGCATTACCCAATGCGGAATATCGTGTATTAGAACATGCTGGACATATTGCACAAGGTGAACAAATGATTGATGCACTGGTGGGTGCAAGTGATGCAATGGCAGAGAGGTTAGCAAGATGAGTGAACAGAAAAAACGCCTGGTTATATCCATGACCGGTGCGACCGGGGCAATATATGGAGTAAGAATGTTGCAGGTATTGCAGCAACAGAATGAATGGGAGTCGCATTTGGTGATTTCAAATGCTGGTCTGGTAAATTTAAAGTATGAGCTGGAGATGGCGCGTAAAGACTTGTATGCCTTAGCAGACGTAACGCATGGTATTGATGATATCGCCTCAAGTATCGCCAGCGGTTCATTTAAGACAGCAGGTGTAGTGGTCGCACCCTGTTCTATGAAGACTCTTGCCGCTATCGCGCATGGGTTTGGTGATAATCTAATTTCACGCTCAGCAGATGTGGCTTTAAAAGAGCGCCGCCGTGTGGTGATTATGCCGCGTGAAACACCTTTGAATTTGGCGCATATACGTAATATGGCCAGCGTAACCGAAATGGGTGGGATTATTTTTCCGCCGATGCCCGCTTTTTATAATAAGTCTAACTCTATTGCTGCAATGGTCGATGAGGGGGTAGGGCGTGTGCTGGATTTATTTGGGGTGAATGTTGAGGGGCTGTATACGCATTGGGAGGGATTGTGACTTTTGGTTTTTTTATTGCTGCAAATACAGCCAAAGAGATAGCTAAGCAACTTTAAATCATAGTTTTACCTGATTTAAAAACTGAAAAATAATAGCCTGTTAAGAGTCTCGTCATTCCCGAAGTGTTTTATCGGGAATCTGTGCTTAACCTGCGAGATTCCTGCTAAAAGCATGCAGGAATGACGAAGTATAGCTGAGAGTTGTGGGTAATCAGGTAGTTTTAAAAACACCAGGGTCAACTTGTGAAATATTACGATTTTTATTGTTGGGGATCTGGCTTATTGCACACAGTTTACTCGATTTTTTAAACATCCATTTTTCTTATGAGACAATTATGCTTGCTGGTATAGCACTGGCTACAGGTGTTTTCTTGTTAGTCTTCTCGTCGAATAGACAAAGCGAGTTTACTTTCTGCATCAGTCGAAGACGCTGAAAATAGGCGATAGTCATTGGATATATCACCTACAAAATTAACGACTCTGTTATTAAACGTTATTTCTAAACGAATAAGGCGCCCACCAAGACGATCTAGGCTGCCTTTAATGCTGATGTTGTCCGTTTCTGGAATGCAATTTTGCCCGCAGTGCTTTTCGTAGGTTCCCGTGCCGTCGAAATTAAAAGGCCTAGTCTGAGTTAATGAAAACTGGATATACCCTTCTAAGAAAAAGTCCATAAAACCAGCCGGTTTCTTTAAAGCACCACTCCAATGACCGGTAAGAGTAGCTTCAGCAGTTTTTATGGTTAAAATCTTCCAGGTACCATCTGGGTTTAATTGTAGCTGGACATCACTGTAGGCAATGCTCTCATCTAGTTGTATAAAATTACCATCCGCAGCAGTTTTATATACTTTTACTCTGGGTATAGAAACAATATGGGTCGATGGAGTATAAGATGAATCTACGGCTAGGACATCAATAGATATAAATAACGCTAATAGTAGTATTTTTTTCATACACTTTTCCTTATGAAATAATCCTCGCAAGTTAAAGAGTTTTTGTATTTACTTTGAATTCTAGGGAGGAGTAAAAAAGCTTTAGCTTTTTTTTATAACAGCAATAGCTAAAGCTATTGCACTCCTGCAGATTATCCTGATATTTAGAGATGATACGAGTTTTTGTTATTTTAACTAAAGATGGTTTAAGTGCTTGTATGATGTTTAGATTAATCATTAAAAGCCTTAGAATTTTTACTATTGCGAAAAATCAAAGGCTTTTCATCAGCTGATAACGCACTTTTCCTTGCAGAATCTATTGCCTCTTGAATAACTTGCTTATCCGGTGATTTGCTACAAACAGGGTCGGTCTTATACACATCGCCAGTCAAGATATAAGCCTGACAACGGCAACCGCCAAAATCTTTATCTTTTTCATCGCAGCTTCTGCAGGGTTCCTGCATCCACTCATTGCCACGGAAAAAATTAAAGGCTTTGGATTCAAGCCAGATATCTGAAATGCTGTGGTCGTTGACATTAGGGCAGTCTAGGTCAGGTAAATCACGAGCTGAATGACAGGGTAATGCGACACCGTCAGGAGTGATAGTCAAAAAAGTAGTTCCCCAGCCATTCATGCAGGCCTTAGGGCGGTCTTCATAAAAATCAGGCACGACATAGTAAATTTTCATCTTACCCGCGACTTTTTCTTTGAAAGCCTGGGCGATTTCTTCTGCTTCTCTAAACTGCTCAATAGTAGGCAGTAATAAGTCACGATTAGCATGTGCCCAGCCATAATACTGGGTGTTTGCTAGTTCCAGGTAATCAGCACCGAGTTCCTCCGCCATAGCAAGAATATCAGCCATTTGATGGATATTTTCGCGATGAATGACCACGCATAATACCATCGGGTAGCCATGCTTTTTAACTAGGCGGGCCACTTCCTTTTTGTGCGCAAAAGATTCAGTACCCGCCAGGTGGTCATTTAAGTCTTGTGTGCTAGCTTGTATGCTGACTTGTATGTGATCCAGTCCTGCTTCTTTTAGCTGGATGATTTTTTCTTCGGTTAGTCCGTAACCTGAGGTAATTAAATTGGAGTAATAGCCTAATTCTCGCGCGTGTTTTGCTAATTCAGGTAGATCTTGGCGGGTTAAAGGTTCGCCACCTGAAAAGCCGAGTTGTACAGCGCCCATTTTGCGTGCTTCAGATAGTACACGCTTCCAGTCGTCAGTGCTGATTTCATCGCTGTGCTTTGCATAATCCAGAGGATTGGAGCAGTAAGGGCATTGCAAGGGACATTTATAGGTTAGTTCTGCAAGTAACCAGCGGGGAGGGGTGATGTTAGTCTTGTTGGATCCAGCCATTATTTAGTGCCACGTCTAGGAAGCTAGTGATATCGTTTTTTAAACCGTTTGTTGAAAATTTTTCTTCAAGGTCGGTAACGATTTTTTCGAGGTTTCGTGTGCCATCACAAAGCTTTAAAATTTCAGCAGAGCTCTGGTTAAGTTCAACCATGCCTTCAGGGTAAAGGATAACGTCTTTTTGTTGCGCTTCTTCCCACTGCAGGCGATGCATGGGGGAGAATTGAATTTTTTGTTCAGGGTTTATGCTCATGATTTATGCTGAGTGTAGGCCGGGTTAGATTTTTGAACGAAGTGAAAAAACGTAACCCGGTAATATGCAGGGTTATCGGTAAATGCCGGGTTACGTTTTCTTGCGGTACTCAAAAAGCTAACCCAGCCTACGCTTAATTTTCAATATTAAAATACGGAGGCATATCGTTAATATACGCCATATACATGGCATCCGCCATAGCCCATAGTACATTTAACTTAAACTGTAAAATTTCAATCATGCGCTCTTGTTGTTCGCGTGTCTTGTAGTAATCAAGGGTGATTTCTAATCCATGCTCTACATCACGACGCGCTTCAGTCAAGCGTTTGCGGAAGTAAATATAGCCCTCTTGCTCTACCCACGGGTATAGTTCAGGCCAGTTATCCAGGCGTTGCTGATGAATTTTTGGCGCAAATAATTCGGTTAATGAGGAACTTGCCGCTTCATGCCAGTCTGCATTACGAGCAAAATTCACATAGGCTTCAACTGCAAATTTTACTCCTGGTAGTACATGTTCTAATGAAGTCACTTCTTCGCGAGTCATGCCAACGGCAACACCCAGTTGTACCCAGGCTTCAATACCGCCAGGATCACCAGGGTGACCATCATGATCCAGAATGCGCTGCGTCCAGATGGCGCGAGTTTCACGGTCTGGACAGTTAGCTAAGATATTAGCATCTTTAATCGGAATCATGATTTGATAGTAAAATCGATTGGCCACCCAGCCCTGTAATTGTTTCTGGGTGAGTTTTCCTGCATTCATCAAAGTGTGCATGGGGTGGTGGATATGGTAAAACCTTTCCATACCACGTAGTTGGGCCTCAAATTCTTCCCGAGACCAAGGTGTTTGTTCAGTCATGCTTAAAGCTCTATGTTCATGTTGTCGAACGACACTTCTATGTCGTGCTGGTTTAGTATTTCACGCTCTTTTGATTCTTCGTTTAGAATCGGGTTGGTGTTATTAATATGGATCAAAATCTTGCGTGGTTTTTCCATTGCATCTAAAATTTCGATCATACCATTTTCGCCTGATTGAGGAATATGACCGATTTTTCTCGCTAATAATGGTCGGCCAACAGACGCGAGTTCATCATCTGTCCAGAATGTCCCGTCGACTAATACGCAATCCGCTTCAGACATTGCTTTTTCTACATGCGCTTCTATTTCGCCTAAACCGGGGGCATAAAAAGTCGTTTTGCCAGTAGAAATCTGGCGAATAATCATGCCAATATTATCCCCTTCGTGTGGATCATTGCGGTGCGGTGAGTAGGGCGGGGCTTTACTTTTAAGCGCTAAGGCAGTGAATTCCAGGTCGTCAATATTAGGTATGGTAAATGAATCACCATTTAATGGAATAAGGTGGTCGATGACACCACAAAAGTGTTCCAGAATATTAAATATAGGAAAGCCGGTCGTGAGATCCTGCTTGACCATGTCCGTGCAATATATATTGAGCGGATCACCTTCACGTAGAATCAGCAGGCCAGTTGCATGGTCAATTTGCGAGTCAATAATTACAATGGCTTCAATGCCGGTACCACGAACTTTATTTTTGGGATGAATTTCCGGAAAATTTTCCAATTGTGCGCGTACGTCGGGCGAGGCGTTAAATAGTACCCAGTGTTCGCCATCAGAGGAAATGGCAATAGATGATTGGTTACGTGTGCTGGCTTTAATTGAGCCTGCTCTTACGGCTTTGCAATTCGGGCAGCTGCAGTTCCATTGTGGAAAACCGCCACCTGCACCAGAGCCGAGAACTCTTATTTTCATAGTTGTAGTCTGTTAGGAAAAAAATAGGCAAAAAAAAGGGCTCATGAAGAGCCCTTTTTCATCAGAACCGAAAGATTAACGGTTGTAGATGTACATAGTTACTTCAAAACCAAAACGTAGGTCTGTGTAAGCTGGTGTTTCCCATTTCATAATATATCCTCCGGTAGTTATATTTAATTGTTCTTATGCTAGCTTGATCAAGTAAGCTACTTCAGAGTATACGGTGAACTGTTTTTTTGCGCAAGATAAATTATACTTTTGCGCATCAGATTTATACTAAATAATCGCCGCTGTTGCTCACAGCGCATGGCTTGGCAATAAAAAAACCTAAAGTGATATAGGTTTATTGTGTATGCTCAATATAGTTTGCTAGATTTTTTCTTGTACCCAGAGAGATACAGGGTTATCATTAATACATTGTAAAAATAAAATTAGTATTTTGGGGAGCTGTTATGGTTGGTGATTTATTTGAACTTATTTTCTTTATGTGGGTTGTCGCTATCTGCGCATTTGCACCACTTGGATATTTTATTTACATGTATTCCATGAAAAGTGGAGAGCCATTCGGAGATACTGAGCCACATGGTGATAGTGAATCAAAAGTACTTGATTTGGCTGAGGCCCTTATTCACAAAGTAAAAGGTTTGCTGGCTAAGAAATAAACGCTGTACTCAGGGTGGGCATTGCCCACCTTCACACCTGATGTTTTAAAACTTAAAAATTAAGCAGGTTCTACTTGCCCATACAGGTTGGGCACTGCTTATTTCTGCGTAAGCTCATTTCATTCCATTGCATGGAGAGTCCATCCAGCAATAACAGCCTGCCTGCTAAAGTTTCACCAAGATGCATGATGAGTTTCATTGCTTCCATGGCTTGAATGCTGCCAATTATGCCGGTAATAGGAGAAATAACTCCATTTGTTGCGCAATTCTGTAATTCTTCACCACTTTCAGCATACAAGCAGTTGTAGCACGGGCTCTCGGCATCTGCTGTAAAGACGCTGACCTGCCCTTCAAAGCGAATCGCTGCACCTGAGACCAAAGGCTTTTTATGCTTTACACAAGCTTTATTAATCGCAAAACGAGTCGCGAAATTATCCGAGCAATCCAGTACCACATCAGCTTTCAACACTTCTTTTTCTAATTGATCTCCCTGCAAGCGTTGCTTAACTGCAATAACACGCGTATCAGGATTTATTTTATTTAATGTTTGCCGGGTTGAAATGACTTTATCTGTCCCAATATCGTCTGTGTAATGAGTAATCTGTCTTTGTAAATTAGATAAATCAACCAGATCGTCATCGTAGATAGTGAGTGTGCCAATGCCAGCTGCCGCAAGATATAGCGATGCGGGCGAGCCAAGGCCACCAGCGCCAATGATGAGAACATGCGCGTTAAGCAGCTTTTCTTGACCCTCTATGTCAACTTGAGGAAGCATTATCTGGCGGCTATAGCGTAATAGTTGTTGGTCATTCATAGGTTGTCATTCTTGATAAGTAAGCTGTAATAATGCCACAGACTTGACAGATCACAAAAGCAGATTATTATTAGCACTCGTATTAGTCGAGTGCTAACAAACTAATTTTACTTTTATTTTTTAATTTAATCAGGAGATGTTAATGAATATACGTCCTTTACACGATCGTGTGATAGTTAAGCGTGTTGAAGAAGAAACTACAAGTGCCGGTGGTATTGTTTTACCAGGCTCTGCAACTGAAAAACCAAGTGAAGGCGAAGTATTGGCTGTCGGTACTGGCAAGGTGTTAGAGAGTGGTCAGGTACATGAGATGCACGTTAAAGTCGGTGACAGAGTGTTATTTGGTAAATACTCTGGTAGCGAAGTTAAAGTTGACGGTGAAGAAGTGATCGTTATGCGTGAAGAAGACATCATGGGTATTTTGGGTTAAGCCTCAAACAACAATCCATATCAATTTAACAAATTATAGTTAGGAATTAACATGGCAGCAAAAGAAGTAAAATTCGGAGATGACGCACGCTCTTCAATGGTCGCAGGCGTAAATATTTTAGCAAACGCAGTTAAAGCTACATTAGGACCTAAAGGCCGTAATGCAGTTTTAGACAAAAGCTTTGGCGCACCAACAATCACCAAAGACGGTGTATCAGTTGCAAAAGAAATCGAATTAGCCGATAAATTCGAAAACATGGGCGCGCAAATGCTTAAAGAAGTTGCATCGCAAACATCTGATGTGGCGGGTGACGGAACAACAACTGCAACTGTACTGGCTCAGGCTATCGTTAGCGAAGGTTTGAAATCTGTTGCAGCGGGCATGAATCCAATGGATCTAAAGCGTGGTATTGATTTAGCGGTAACTAAAACTGTTGAAGCGATTATTGCTTCTGCGACACCTTGTACAGATAACAAAGCGATTGCTCAGGTGGGTACAATTTCGGCAAACGCTGATGAGTCTGTAGGTGACATCATTGCTCAGGCAATGGAAAAAGTTGGTAAAGAAGGTGTAATTACCGTTGAAGAAGGGACTGGTTTAGATAACGAATTAGACGTAGTTGAAGGAATGCAGTTTGACCGCGGTTACTTGTCTCCTTACTTCATTAATAATCAAGAGAGTATGAGCGTTGAACTAGATGAGCCATTTATCTTGTTATTCGACAAAAAAATCTCTAATATCCGTGACTTACTACCAACACTGGAAGGCGTAGCGAAAGCAGGCCGTCCCTTGTTAATCGTTGCTGAAGATGTAGAAGGCGAAGCACTCGCTACTTTAGTCGTCAATAATATGCGCGGTATCGTTAAAGTGGCTGCTGTTAAAGCACCGGGCTTTGGTGATCGTCGTAAAGCCATGTTAGAAGATATTGCAGTATTAACCAATGCGACAGTTATCTCAGAAGAAATTGGCTTATCTTTAGAGAAAGTTGAAATGGACCAGCTAGGTACAGCGAAGAAAATTCAAATCAGCAAAGAGAATACTGTGATTGTTGACGGTGCGGGTTCTGAAGAAAACATTAAAGGCCGTGTTGCACAAATTCGTGCACAAGCGGACGAAGCAACTTCAGACTACGACAAAGAAAAACTACAAGAGCGTCTAGCTAAATTAGCAGGCGGTGTTGCAGTAATCAAAGTAGGTGCAGCCACTGAAGTTGAAATGAAAGAGAAGAAAGCACGCGTAGAAGATGCGCTGCATTCAACTCGTGCAGCGGTTGAAGAAGGCGTAGTTGCCGGTGGTGGTGTTGCTCTGGTTCGTGCTCTAAGCGCGCTAGACGGTGTTGAAGGTGCAAACCATGATCAAAAAGTGGGTGTGGATATTTTACGCCGTGCAATGACAGCGCCTTTACGTCAAATCGTAGCGAATGCGGGTGATGAAGCGTCTGTGGTACTTAATCAAGTGGCAGATGGTGAAGGTAACTACGGTTATAACGCGGCTACTGGTGAGTACGGCGATATGATTGAAATGGGTATTCTGGATCCTGCTAAAGTAACTCGTGCAGCATTACAAAATGCCGCATCTGTTGCTAGCTTGATGATCACCACTGAAGTGATGGTAGCGGATGCACCATCTGATGAAAGTGCTCCTGCCATGCCTGATATGGGCGGTATGGGCGGCATGGGTGGAATGGGCGGTATGATGTAAGGAGGTATACTCTTTACGAGTTGCCTAAGTACTCATAAAGCTTTTGCTTTAGCTAAAAAACCCTGATTATTTTTAATAATCAGGGTTTTTTTTATGTCTGATGTATTGTTGGGTGTGAATGAGGGGGGAGGCAAGCTTTGAAGATAAACAAAAATTGAATGTAATTTGGTACGTTATTTTCTGGTAATTATCTTAATCCTGGGTTATATGGCTTAAGGGGCGTGGTATATGCCTTACTAATAGAGTAAAT
>JAUXBW010000137.1 GCA_030619185.1 Methyloprofundus sp. | reverse complement strand
TGGTCGATTAAAGTTGGTGTAGGGCGTGGCTTTAGCCCGCCTTTTGACAATGGCGGGCTAAAGCCACGCCCTACAGATTTTAAGGTATTATTATGCGAAAAAAAGGTCGGCAGGTTGTTTTAGATACGGAAACAACGGGGTTAAACCCCAAAGAAGGGCACCGGATTATCGAGATCGGTTGCGTAGAGCTGGTGAATAGGCGGCTGACCGACCGGCAATTTCATATGTATATTAACCCTGAGCGACTAGTCGATGACGGCGCGATGGAGGTACATGGGATTACCAATGAATTTTTGCAAGATAAGCCTTTGTTTAAGGATGTGGTGGATGATTTTCTGGACTTTATTCGTGGTGCAGAATTGGTCATTCATAATGCGCCGTTCGATGTCGGGTTTATGGATTCTGAGTTTGGCCGATTAAAATCCTCTGTTGGCAAGACTACTGATTTTTGTACTGTGTTTGATAGTCTGGTCTATGCCCGGAAGAAGCACCCGGGTCAGCGTAATAGTCTGGATGCCCTGTGTAAACGATACGGGATAGATAATAGTCATAGAGATTTGCATGGTGCTTTACTGGATGCCGAGATTCTGTCTGATGTGTATCTGTTAATGACGGGTGGTCAGCTTTCACTACTGGAAGATGATGATTTAAGTAATGCAGGGAAAACGCAGGAAATTCAACGTCTAAGCAGTGACAGGCCGCCGTTAATGGTGATTAAATGTACTGACGATGAGTTGGCGGAACATCAGAAAACCTTAGCAATGCTGGAAAAATCGAGTGGTGCTTGTTTATGGAGTCGTTAAGTACGAAACAATTATGGGCAGCTAATTTTCCTGAATTTATTAAGGCAGGAGAGGCGGGTATCAATAGTCTGATGGCCTCGGCAAAATTAGTTGAGCTGCCTGCCGGACAACAGGTTTTTTATCCTGGGGCTGTCTGTGAGCAGTATCTGTTGGTATTGAAGGGCAGTGTTAAGGCGCAGATTATTTCTGAAGGGGGGCGGGAAATGCTGCTTTATCGTGTTGGCTCAGGAGACTCTTGTGTGCTCACAACATCATGCTTGTTGAGTGGTGATAAGTATCCTGCAGAAGGGGTTACTGAAGGTGAGGTGCTGGCATTTGCTATTTCTTCACATGCCTTTTATCGCTGTATTGAGCAATCGGCATTTTTCCGTGAGTTTGTGTTTAAGAAGTTTTCAGCACGTTTATCAGATGTGATCGCGCTGTTAGAAGATGTTACTTTTAGTGCGATTGATACTCGCTTATCCAAGGCATTGTTAGCGGAAGAATCAGCAGTGATTAGCCTCACTCATCAGGAGCTGGCCGCTAAACTGGGCTCAGCTCGTGAAGTGATTTCTAGACATTTAAAGCGCTTTGAAGCGTATGGCTGGGTTAGCCTGAATAGAGGAACGGTGACTATTCTAAATGCTGACGCTTTATTAAATGTAGCTAGTAAACATTGATAATTAACGGATAGAACTCGTTTCAACCTGAGTTGAGTCTTCTTTTTGTTCTTTAACGACAAACTTGACGATGATAAAACCGATTAAGCCACCGACCAGGCATGCCATCATCAGTGGCATGGCAAATGGCATTTCATGGTGGTCGCGCATATTCATTTGGAACATAGTAGAAAAAATACCTAAAAAAAAGTCAATCATAAATCACCCTTGGTGTAATAATGCGCTAACGCGCGGTTTGTGTCGTGACGACACGGCTTAGGGTGTATATTAGAGTATATTAAAACTATTATCAGTGACAATGTCACATAACCGAGTTTTTTACTTGGTTATTCACTATTTTTGGAGATTCTTGATGGCTGCAACTGCTTCAAATATGATGCCCTTAGGCACATTAGCCCCCGATTTTACTTTGCTGGATACTATTTCAGGAGAGCATAAAACTCTGTCCAGTTTAAAGGGAGAGCAGGGAACTATTGTGATGTTTATCTGCAATCACTGCCCTTATGTGATTCATATCAAAGACCCATTGTGTGAAACTGCACGACAATACGCACAGCTGGGCATTAATACTATTGCAATCAGTGCTAATGATATAGAAAATTATCCTCAGGATGCGCCGGATAGGATGCAGGCATTGATGGCCGAGTGGGGAAATCCCTTTGCGGCTTATTGTTATGATGCCACGCAGGAAGTGGCAAAAGCTTATCAGGCGGCCTGTACGCCGGATATCTATCTATTTGATAAAGACCTGGTTTGTGTTTATCGTGGGCGGTTGGATGGGGCAACACCTAAGAATAATGTGCCCTTGACGGGGGAAGATTTGCGCTATGCACTAGATGCGTTGTTATTGGGTAAGCCAATTATTGAACAACAAATTCCGAGTATTGGTTGTAATATCAAGTGGAAATCTTGATCAAAATTGTAGAGCCTAGCGCAGTCAAGAGCTTGAGCTGGAAATGATGAACATCTTTTTTTGTAGCAACTTTAAATATTCAGGTTAATCTACAGGAGTGCAATCGCTTTAGCTATTGCTGTTATTACAAAAAAGCTAAAGCTTTTTTACTCCTCCCTGGAATTTAAAGTAGATACCTATTTTGCCTGGATAATTAATAACTGTTGTCTAACTCCCGTTCTAGTTCTGCGGCTCTTACATCAGCGGGGCGGCAACGGCCAGGGCACAGCATTTTTCCCATGGGACGTAGAAAAGTGTAGGTGGCCGGAACAATAATAAATACATCAGCAACACGTGTAAACGCATCATGAGGTGGTGCAATGGCACTTAAAGCTGTAAACGGAGACATAACCACAAATACTGCAGTGCCTGCAATGGTTGCTGCTAAGCCTAAAGGACGAAATATTAACAGGTCAAAAGGAACAAAAAATGGGCTGTAATCATCTGACTTACGCCTTGTCTGCTGGGCTTTGGTTCTTGTTTTTGTTTTAACTTTGTAAGGTTTGTTAGTGGGGGTAGCTTTTTCTTTAATATGTTCGGGAGCGGGCCATTCATCGGCGTAATCAGGCTTATAAGTGGCTGGGGAGGGGGCAGTAGCAGGCTGTTCTTGTGTATAAGAAGGGCTATGATCGGAGCTGGGTGTTGTTGAACTTGCTTCCGCATACAGGGAGGGGCTAAAGAAAAAGCAAGTGAGCAGGTTGAGAAGTAAATATTTTTTCATTGTTTTATAGGGATAAGATAAAAAAAGCGCTAGTTCGGGAGAAGTAGCGCTTTTTTTGTCTGTAAAGATGAATATTGAGCTTAGTGTATGTCTTTCCAGTATTCTTTCTTTAATAAATAGGCTATCACACCAAAGATAAAGATAAAGAATAGTACATATTTACCCATACTTACTCGTTCTAGTTGTGCGGGCTCACCTGCATAAACCAGGAAGTTAACGATATCATTGACTGATTTATCAAATTCGTCAGCACTCATTGAGCCGTTGTCATCAAGTTCAAGTTCAGTCAGTACTTCTTGACCATCAATTGTTTCAAAGATAGCACGTTGTGTTCCTTGCAGTTTCCACAGCGGATTTGGCATTCCGACATCAGGGAATATTGCATTGTTAACACCTAACGGCTTTTTGGGATCAGCATAGAACCCTTTTAGGTAACTATATAACCAGTCAGCACCTCTTGAGCGGGCAATTAATGATAAATCAGGTGGTTGTGTACCGAACCACTTTTTAGCATCATGTCCATTCATGGCAGTGAGCATCTTGTCATAAATACCCGCACCTTCCGGTGCAACTTTATCTAAAATTTCCTGTTGATCAACTTCAAAGTCATCCGCCAGGTTTAGGTAACGAATGTACTTTGTTGAATGACAGCCCAGGCAGTATTGTACATAAAGGTGAGCGCCATTTTCTAGGGATGCTTTATCCGTTAAATCAATATCTGCTGATTCTAGTTCTATGCCTTCTGAGGCAAATACTCCTAGAGGGATAAAGAGTAATAGACAGCATTGTAATAATTTTTTCATATTAATCTAGGCTCCCTTTGATTTTTTTAGCAATGCTGACACCAACGTTAGCAATGCCTGATGGGTTGGGGCGTTTGTGCATGACTGTATGCCCATGTTCCTGTACGGGAACATCTTTAGTCATTTTGTTAACTGATTTCAAAAAACCAGGGATACGGTCTTCGAGAGTAGGTTGTTCTGTCACCTGCTTCGGTACCGGTTTGGTTTTTTCCCAGCGCGTATAAATGGGCATCAATAAGAAGAAGCCAAAATACATAGCAGTAAAAACCCTGGCCATCATGGTTGCACCTGCAGTAGGGGCTTGCATACCTAAATAACCCAGGCCTACAAAGCTGATCACGAATAGAAACAGTGCTTTTTTGTAGATACCACCGCGGTAACGTATCGATTTGACCGGACTACGGTCCAACCAGGGTAGTAAGAAGAGTACGACAATGGCACCGCCCATTGCGATAACTCCGGCAAATTTATCCGGTATCGCTCTTAAGATCGCATAGAATGGGGTGAAGTACCACACTGGGGCAATATGTTCAGGCGTTGCTAAAGGGTCGGCAGGTATAAAGTTCGCATGTTCCAGAAAGTAGCCGCCCATTTCTGGCATATAGAATAATACCGTAGCGAAGAAAAACAGAAACACAGCGACACCGACGATATCTTTTACAGTGTAATAAGGGTGGAAAGGAATGCCGTCGACAGGGTGTCCCCAGGGATCTTTGGATTCTTTAATCTCAACACCGTCAGGATTGTTTGAGCCAACTTCATGTAAGGCAATAATGTGTAAGAATACCAGCATGATTAAGATCAGCGGAATAGCTATCACATGGAAAGCAAAGAAGCGGTTTAAGGTTGCGTCTGAGATAACATAGTCACCACGAACCCACAAGGATAAATCATCTCCAATCACAGGAATGGCACTGAATAGAGAAATAATGACTTGTGCACCCCAGTAAGACATTTGTCCCCAAGGTAGTAAATAGCCCATAAATGCTTCTGCCATTAAAGCCAGGAAGATAAGCATGCCGAAGATCCAGATGAGTTCTCTGGGCTGCTTATAGGAGCCGTATATCAAGCCACGAAACATGTGCAAATAGACGACGATAAAGAACGCTGAAGCACCCGTTGAGTGCATATAGCGTACTAGCCAGCCCCAGGGAACTTCACGCATAATGTATTCTACAGAGTCAAATGCCAAACCTGCATCAGGTTTGTAGTTCATCGTCAGTAAAATACCGGTTACAAATTGGTTGACCAGAACAAGGAGTGCCAGGGAGCCAAAAAAGTACCAGAAGTTAAAGTTTTTCGGCGCGTAATACTGCGCCATATGTTCATTCCACAACTTTGACATTGGAAAGCGTTGAAGAAACCAGGTGCCGCAATTTTCTAAGTGTTTTGATTTCATGCGTTATTCTCCCCGGTTTCTTCACCAACAATAATAAGTGTGTCAGTTATATAGCGGTGTGGTGGAACATCTAGGTTAGTTGGAGCTGGAACACCTTTGACAACACGGCCTGCCAGATCAAATCCAGAACCATGACAAGGGCAGAAAAAACCACCGTTCCATTCTGGCCCTAAATCATTTGGAGCAATTTCAGGGCGGAATGTGGGTGAACAGCCGAGATGGGTACACAAACCGACAGCAATAAAAATCTCAGGTTTAATTGAGCGGAATTCATTTTGACTAGATTCTGGTTGGTTAGACTCTAATGAATTAGGGTCTGCCAGATTACCTGTATCAGTTGCCAGGATTTCCAGTACATCAGGGGTGCGGTTGAGAACCCAGACGGGTTTACCACGCCATGCTGCACGGATTAACTGGCCTGTTTCAATTTTACTAATATCAATTTCTACTGGAGCTCCTGCCGCTTTTGCCTTGGTACTAGGCTGCATTTGCGAGAGAAAGGGTACAGCTATATAGCCAGTACCCACAGCACCAACGACAGTTAAAGCCGTTGTTAGAAATTGGCGTTTTGAATTATCGACGCCTTGTTCGCTCATGTATAATGCTCCTCATTGTGTTTTTTTCAGCTTTTTTCTTTATTATGGCTCAATGTTACATGAGAGCCGCGTTCTTTTGAAGCTTGTTTTAATAATCTTTTTGTAATTAGGCAACTGGAAACAAATAATCATCCATCTTTGCTGGTCTTTTTGTCCGTCATCAGTGCTGTAGCAATAGTTACGTAGCCAGCTATGCGCCTATTGCTACAGCACTGATGACAAACAAAAATACTGCCCAAAAATTGGACACTTATTTATTTTCAGGTGCCTAAGGAATGTGCACGAAATAACTTCCTGAAGCAG
>JAUXBW010000048.1 GCA_030619185.1 Methyloprofundus sp. | reverse complement strand
TTAGTTGTCCCTGGCACCCTATTCTGCTCATGAATAATCAGGGGGATACCCATTAGTTTCGCCATCAAACCACCAGGACCAGCCACAAACCCCCCCAGACCCAGAACTACATCAGGTTTTCTTTGCTGTAATATTCTTCTGGCTTCCTGACAGGATTTTATCAGCATCCAGGGCATCTTGATCAGTGCCAGTGTACCTTTACCTCGTAAGCCATTAACGCTTAACCAGTCTATTGCTATATTATTTTCGGGTATCAATCGGCTTTCCATGCCCTTGCGCGTCCCCATCCAGCTTACCTGCCAGTTTTGCTCGATTAAATAATGAGCGACTGCCAATGCTGGAAAAACGTGACCGCCTGTACCACCGGCCATAATAACGATGCGTTTATTCATAACTGCGCACCTCCGATTCCACTTTAGTTTTAGTTGCAGACTCAACTTGCTGTAGCGCAATCATTTCACTATTTACCCGGTATAGCATCGCCATGGCAGAACACATTACAATCATACTGCCACCGCCATAGCTCATAAAGGGTAAAGTCAAGCCCTTAGTTGGCAGTGCGCCCATATTAACCCCCATATTGACAAAGGACTGAAAGGCAAACCAGATGCCTAAGCCATAGGCAATATAAGCAGAGAATTTATTACCTAATTGCTCCGCCATTAAGCCAATGACAAAAGCGCGCCAGACAATGATGGCAAACAAGGCAATCACTGTTAATACGCCGATTAAACCTAGCTCTTCGGCAATCACAGAAAATAAAAAATCGGTATGTGCTTCCGGTAGATAAAACAATTTTTGTACACCACTACCTAAGCCCACACCCATCCATTCACCCCGACCAAAGGAAATTAATGCCTGAACCAGTTGAAAACTACTGCCAAAAGGGTCTTCCCAGGGATGCAAAAAACTGGTTACTCGCGCGGTGCGATACCCGGAGGAAAAAATCGCTAAAACACCGACCCCGAAAACAGCCACTATCAAAATAATAAATTGTTGTAAGCGTGCGCCACTGAGAAACATAACGCCCATGGCAATGGTCAGAATAACAACTGCAGAGCCCATATCAGGCTCAAGTAATAACAACGCACAAGCACTAGATAACAATAATAATGGCCGCAGCAACCCATAAGCCGACTCTTTAACAAAGTCGTGATGCCGGGTGACAAAACTTGCCATATAAATAACCACGATTAATTTAACTACTTCTGATACTTGTATTCTTACGCCCGCGACTGATAGCCAGCGCAAACTCCCATTTACTTTTATACCAACCCCGGGGATCAAGACGATGACCAGAAATATCAAACCAACTACAAACAAAATCGGCCCAGCCTTTTCCCAAAAGCTCATCGGCACCAGACAAACAAAAAAACCGATAACAAGACCTAGAATGATATTTATTAATTGTCTAACCGGATAATGGAATAAGTTTCCAGTTAACTTAACTCCCAGATGCAATGAAGCGGAAGAGACCATTAGGTAGCCAATAACCAGCAATGCTACACCGGCAAAGACCAAGGCCTTATCAAAATATATATCCACGCCTGCCAGACGGCTTAATTGCTCACTGATTTTCATTGTTTCAGAGCCTTTACTGCAGCGACAAACTGCTCGCCTCTATCTTTATAATTAGCAAATTGATCCATGCTTGCACAAGCGGGCGATAACAGAACGGCATCCCCTGCCTGCGCAATTTCTTGTGCCTTTGTTACGGCTTTTTTCAGAGTCCCCACTTCAAGCACTGGAATACAATCATTGACTGCCTGCTTTATAAGCTTGCCATCCTTACCTATCAGCAGTAGTGTTTTCACCTTTTCTTTTAACAAGGGGATAAGATCACTCATATCCGCAGCTTTAGCATCTCCGCCTGCGATCAATACCACACTGGCGTTTTTTAAGCCTTGTAAAGCCGCGACACACGCGCCAACATTTGTCGCCTTGGAATCATTAACCCAGATAACATCTTGTATTCTAGCGACAAATTGTACGCGATGCTTTAGCCCTTTATAAGCACGTAAGGCTGTACACATCGCTGCGTCTGACAAGCCGACTGTAGTACCTAGTGCTAAAGCGGCTAAAGCATTTGCCTGATTATGTACGCCACTGATCAACAACTGATCAACCGGAAAAATGGCATGCCCATGAAAAGCAAGGCTACTGCCCTCAGAAGTTTCAATAACGTTATAATCAGCTTTTTCCTGAAAGCCGAAGCTCAATACATTTCTATTTGTTTGCTGTATTTTCGCCGCATAGGGACAATCGGTATTCACCAGCATCACGCCATCGCCTGCATAGACTTTATTTTTTTGCGCGACATAAGCATCTATATTTGCATAACGATCCAAATGGTCGGCCGAAATATTAAGCACTGTTGCTGCTACTGCATTTAACTGACTGGTGCGCTCCAATTGGAAACTGGACAGTTCCAGCACATACAAATCCGCCTTATCGTCCAGTAAATCTAGTGCTGGTGTACCTAAATTACCTCCGACTGCCACTCGCTTAGCATCCGCCTTTGCCATATCACCCAGCAATGTGGTCACGGTACTTTTTCCATTCGACCCTGTAATAGCAACGGCAGGCTCACTGACAGAACAGGCAAATAAATCTATATCACTTAAAGGGCATACCCCTTTTGCAATCGCTTGTTGAATAATTGGTTCTTCCATGGAAACACCCGGGCTGACCATTATATGTGTTGCCACATCAAATACTGCCTGCTCAAAACCACCCGTAAAGACGGCAACATCCGGCATTTCAGCCAGCAACTCATCATTAAAAGGTGGTTTTACCCTGCTGTCTACAATAGCAAATTGCAGCCCAAGATTGCGTAAAAAATAGGCCACTGATAAACCTGTACTACCCAGGCCAACAATAACAACTTTGGAGCTGTCCCTGTTTAAGGAAAATTGACTATCGAGTGCTTTTAATATCTCGTCTTTTTTCATCCGCTATCTCAACTTCAATGTTGCTAAACCGACTAAAACCAGAATAAACGTAATAATCCAGAACCTGACTATGACCCGCGGCTCAGGCCAGCCTTTTAACTCAAAATGGTGATGGATGGGTGCCATTCTAAAAATTCGTTTACCCGTCATCTTAAAGGAAGCGACCTGCATAATAACCGAAACGGTTTCCATCACAAAGACTCCACCCATGATCAACAGTACAATTTCCTGTCTGATTAGAACCGCAACCACACCTAAAGCTGCCCCTAGTGCCAGCGCGCCTACGTCCCCCATAAACACCATCGCAGGATAGGCGTTAAACCATAAAAACCCTAAACCTGCTCCTACTAAGGCCGCACAAAAAACAATCAACTCCCCTGCTTTAGGAATATAGGGAATCGCAAGATAATCAGCAAACATGACATGCCCGGTCAGATAAGCAAAAATCGCTAATGCACCTGCAACCATAACTGTAGGTAAAATTGCCAGACCATCCAGGCCATCAGTTAAATTAACAGCATTGCTGGTACCCACAATGACAAAATAAGTTAAGACCACATAAGCCCAACCCATATCAATAACCACTTCTTTAAAAAATGGCACAATAAACTGTGTTTCTGCAGGGACTTGTGCAGTCTTAAATAAATAAATTGCCGCACTTAGCGCTATCACAGATTGCCAAAAATATTTGGCCCGCGCTGATAAGCCATCGCTATTACCTAACTTCACTTTTTTATAGTCATCGATAAAGCCAATAATGCCATAAGTCATCGTGACTAGTAGTGCGACCCAGACATAGCTATTCTCTAAATCGCCCCAAAGTAATGTGCTGGCTGCTATGCCCACCAAAATCAAAGTTCCTCCCATAGTGGGAGTGCCAGCTTTTTCATAATGGCTTTCTGGTCCATCGTCACGCACACTTTGGCCTATATTTTTATTGCTTAAGCGCCGAATCATGCTCGGCCCCACCACAAACGAAATCAACAAGGCCGTTAAAGCACTTAAAATTGCACGCAATGTTAAATACTGGAAGACTCTAAAGCCAGAATCAAATGCTGTTAAATAATCGAAAAAATACAGTAACATGCTTATTGTCCCGCTACGTTTAATAATGCATCAACCACAACTTCCATTTTCTGGGCTCTTGAACCTTTTACTAACACTATCTGTTCTGCTGTTATTACGCTTTTTATTGCCTCAATCAAATCATCTTGCTCTGTATAATAAACAGCACCTTCGCCAAATGCCTGTACAGTATTTTTTGCCATGGTTCCTGTTGCAAAAAGACGTTGCACACCTGCTTTTTTTATCGCTGCACCCATCTCGCTATGCCTAAGTACACTGTCAGCACCTAACTCGCCAAAGGCACCTAAGGCAAGCCATTGTTCACCCGGGCATTGCTTTAACACATCTAATGCCACAGCCAGTGAGGCTGGGTTTGCATTATAGGTATCATTAATAAGCTTAAAACCTGCCTCTGATTCAAACAGTTGCATACGCCCCTTTACCGCTTTAACACTCTGCAGCCCTGCCTGGATCTGGGGCAATTCAATGCCCAGGGCAATACTGGCTGCACATGCTGCCAGGGCATTCTTGACATTATGCTCTCCAGCCAAGGCCAGCTTGACCGGAATACGCTTATCTTCAACCAGCAAATCAAAATGTGTTTTGAATTGCCGTTCATGCAACTGTGTGACCAGATTTTCAGCTCGGATCTCGGCCGCTTTTGCTAAGCCGAATGATATAACTTTACGCTGCCCAGCAATAGCACACCACATCGCAAAGAAGTCATCATCCGCATTCAAGATCGCAATACCATCACTAGCAAGTGATTGAATAATTTCTGCCTTGGCATGAGCCACGCCTTCAATACTGCCAAAGCCTTCAATATGGGCTGCCCCCACATTAGTAATAAGCGCAACATCCGGTTTTGCATAATGACTGGCATAAGCAATTTCACCACTGTGATTTGCCCCCATTTCTATCACTGCAAACTGGTACTGCCTATTCAGGCGCAATAATGTCAATGGTACGCCAATATCGTTATTAAAATTACCCTGTGTAAAAAGCACCTGGTAGTTCACCGCCAAAATAGCCGCAAGCATTTCTTTGACCGTCGTCTTACCATTACTACCGGTAATAGCACACACTTTAATTTGCAGCTTATTTCTTACCGCACCCGCCAGCTCTGCCAAGGCAAATCGAGTGTCTTCAACAATCAGCTGCGGGAGTTGTGTTGCCACTTTTTTTTGCACAACTAAGGCAACCGCACCGCTTGCCTCTGCCTGAGCAATAAAATCATGGCCGTCAAATTGCTCCCCCTTAATGGCGATATACAAATCACCTCTGGATAAAGCCCGGGTATCAATACTGACACCTGAAACCGTTGCCTGCGCACCAATAAGCCGTCCTTGCAGGATACCTTTTATTTCATCCAGGGTCATGGCTATCATGCGGCTAATAACTCCTGCACTATTTCCCGGTCACTAAAGGGGTATTTAACGCCTTTTAACTCTTGATAATCCTCATGCCCTTTACCAGCAACCAGCACGACATCTAATTCAGTACTATTCAAAATGCTTTGCTCAATCGCTAATTTTCTATCATTAATCACCCTTACATTCAGCATTTTAAGCCCAGTAATGACATCAGTTATAATAGCCTTTGCATCTTCAAAGCGCGGATTATCGTCTGTAACTATGACCTGGTCGGCCAGGCTCTCTGCAATTGTCCCCATTTCTTTGCGCTTACCTTTATCACGCTCACCACCACAACCAAAAACAACACTTAACTTTGCCTTACAATGCAGCCTTAAGGTACTTAAAACCTGCCTCAATGCATCGGGGGTATGTGCATAATCCACCACGACCAGAGGCTTACCTTCTCCACCGCTAAAGCACTCCATCCGTCCTGTCACAGGTTCAATTGACTTTAAAGCAGATAAACACGCATTTAAGGATCTGTCTTGTTCCAGCAAAACAGCCAGGACAGCCAGAATATTTTGTAAATTAAAATCCCCCAACAGACCCACTTCAAGTCGCGCTTGTTCATCTTGCCAATAAACGTCACACACAATACCCGTCAGTGAATAATCGATATTAAAAACTTGTATGCTTGAGTCTTTACTATATATTTTACCTTGCAGACTATAGGTCAAAACCCTGACCTCATCCGCGACTGAGGCCATCACACGTTCAGCATAGGCATCATCCAGATTAACAACGATAAACCTTAAATCAGGCCATTGAACCAGGCGTAATTTAGCCTGAAAATAAGCTTCCATACTCCCATGATAATCCAGGTGATCACGACTTAGATTACTAAAAATGACTCCACTGAATTTAACTGCGTTAACTCTACCTTGCTCTAGTCCGTGCGATGAAACTTCCATCGCAACATGACTTACCCCCTGCGTAACAAATTGCGCCAGTATGTTTTGCAGTGCAAATGCATCAGGTGTTGTATTCCTGGTATTGTGTAAATCTGAATATTTGCCCCAACCCAGCGTTCCAATCACTGCACAAGCATCCATTGCCTGTGCTAAAAACTGACTACAGGATGTCTTGCCATTGGTTCCTGTAATACCAATAATATTTAAGTGTTGCGCAGGTTGTGCATAAAAATTAGCAGCTATGCCCCCCAGTTTCTCAGCTAAATTTTCAATCGCGATCAGCAGTATTCCGGAGCAATTACTCGCCATTTCAGCCCCCTGTTTTGTCGGGTCGTAAATAATAGCAACAGCACCTTGTTGCTGTACCTGCCGGGCATATAACAAACCATGCTGCATAGCACCCGCTATTGCAAAAAAAGCACCACCGTTACTGATCTCACGACTATCCAGCGAGATATGCGTAATCTCTACGTCATGCTTGACATGCACTATGCCCGTTAATAAATTCGATAATTTCATATCGCTATTTTGTTAATATTACTGACATGCTCTGCTCTTCATCAGGCGCAATGCCTAATACTCTTAATGCCCCACCCATTACTTTCGAAAAAATGGGGGCTGCCACCAGGCCACCGTAATACTGCCCTGCATGGGGTGAATCAACCATCACCGCAATAACTAATTCTGGATTACTGGCCGGAGCCATGCCAACAAAGACCGATAAATAATCACTACTGTAAGCTCCCGATTTTACCTTTTTAACCGTTCCTGTTTTGCCTGCCACTCGATAGCCTTCTACTCTCGCTTTATAGGCAGTACCATCTTTTTTTACCACCTGCTCTATCATGGTTCTTACCTTTATCGCTGTTGCTGCAGACATAACCCGTGTTGCATATTCATCCTGGTCACGTTGCAGCAAACTTGGCGAATGTAATAATCCATCATCTGCCAGTGCGGTGTAAGATCGAGCTAGCTGTAATACGGACATGGAAATCCGATAGCCAAAAGACATGGTTGCCTGCTCAAAGTCACTCCAGCCCATATATTCCGGCAAAAACCCACTGACCTCCCCTGGAAAGCCGATACCAGGCAACATACCAAAACCTAGTGCATGATAATAACGCCAAAAATATTCCGGTGGCATAGACAATGCAATTTTACTTGCCGCCACATTGCTAGACTTTTTTAAAACACCCGTTAAATCTAATGTCCCATAGTGATGACCATCTCTCACCCACCTTCTGTTTATTTTAATCGGTGTCGTGGTAAATAGTTGATCTTCCGTCACAAAACCACCTTCTAAAGCGGCAGCAACCACCAATGGCTTCATCGTAGACCCGGGTTCAAACACATCCGTTATTGCTCTATTACGGTAATGTGATACCTGCAAACCTTTACGCGAATTGGGATTAAATGAGGGCTGATTGACCATCGCCAGCACATTCCCAGTTTTCGCCTCTAAAATCACTAATGCCCCAGCTTCTGCCTCATGCTTGACTACAGCCGCTTTTAATTCCCTATAAGCCAGATACTGTAGGCGCTCATCAATACTCAGCGTTAAATCCTGCCCTGCTTCCGGCTCCTTAATGCTTTCCACATCATGCTCTTCAATAACCCGTCGCGCACCATCACGAATCACCCGTTTACTACCGGCAACACCCTCCAGAGTCGAGTTATACATTAGCTCCAGGCCTTCCTGCCCCTGGTCATCGACATTGGTAAAGCCCAGCAAATGTGCCGTCACTTCACCAGCTGGGTAAAAACGCTTAAACTCCTTAACAACAGCAACCCCAGGCAACCCTAAGGACTTAACTTTTTCTGCCAGATATGGCTCAACACGCCTTTTTAAATAAACAAACTGCTTATTGGATGCGGGGTTAAATGCCCTTTTAACCTTGGCTAAGGATATATTTAATAATGTTGCAACTTGCCTAAGCTTGGTTTCATTATGCAAATCTAAACAGGCCTGTTTTACCTTCTTTCCCGTCTTCACCCGGCAATATTGCGGGTTCACCCAAATTGAGCCAACTGGCGCGCTAACAGCGAGGCTCTCTCCATTTCGATCCTTTATTTGCCCTCTATAAGCCGCAATTTTAACTGTTCCTACGTGGCGACTGCGCGCCTGTTTCTGTAGAAACTGCGTATCCAGAATCTGCAATTGCACTGCTTTTCCTATCAACACAAGCATGGCAATAAGCATAAGACTCAATACCAGCTTTCTTCTGCCTGAAAATTCATCTGCGCGGCTAATCGTTTTTTTCTTTTCAGCTTGCAACATGATTACAGCCGAATATAAATAATAGCTTTTCGGTCCAATTCAGTTAAACCCATTTTCTTTCTCGCTATTTTTTCCACACGATTATGCTCGGATAACATTCGCTCCTCTATAGTTAGTCGCTCCCAACGCACTTCCAATCGATCCAGCTCCTGTTCTGTTTGTTGTATCGCTATAAAAACCAGTCTGGAATTATGCTTACTAAAGATAACGCCCAATCCAGATCCAACCAATATAACCAGAAGCAATGCAACAGCTATTCTTTGCATATGACTATTTACGCTCCGCAACACGCATAACTGCGCTTCGGGATCTAGGGTTTTCTAGCAACTCTTGTTTACTGGCTTTAATCGCTTTGCCTCGTTTTATTAATCGAATCGCAGCAAGCTCTGAAGCCAGCAAGGGCAATTTACTTGCTGAATACTTACCTCTGGACTCATCCCTTACAAACCGCTTAACAATCCTGTCTTCTAATGAATGAAAAGAAATCACCACCATTCTGCCACCGCCAGTCAAAACATTGACCGCCTGATTCAACACTGTTGTTATTTCTTCTAATTCACGGTTTACTGCTATCCTTACCGCTTGAAAACTTCGTGTTGCCGGATGCTTATGTTTTTCTTTAAACGGTATCGCCTCAACTAACAAATCAACAAATTGCTGCGTTGTTTCTAACGGCTGATCTAAGCGATGCGTCACTACGGCATGCGCAATACGTCGCGCAAATCGCTCCTCACCATATTCAAAAAGCACACGCACTAACTCCTCTTCTGATACGCTAGCCAGCCATTCTGCAGCCGATAAGCCGGCACTACAATCCATACGCATATCCAGCGGTCCATCCCGCATAAAACTAAAGCCCCGCCCGGCATTATCTAATTGCGGAGATGAAACACCAAAGTCCATAAGAATGCCATCCACCTTCCCTTGCCAATCACGTTTTTTCACTACGTCTTGTAACTGTGAAAAACAGCAATGCTCTAATTGAAAACGAGAATCTTTTGCTAATTTCTGTGCAATTTCCGACTGTATTGCATCAATATCCCTATCTAAGGCTAGCAACTTCCCTGCAGGTCCTAGCTGCTGAAGTATGCCGCTACTATGCCCACCTCGTCCAAAAGTACAATCAATATAAATCCCGTCTGGCTTTAGCGATAGTTCATGCAATGCTTCATTAAATAATACCGGTAAATGCATGCTCTATTCCTTAATCAAAACGACAGGCTTTCTAGCTCATCCAGTCCTTCATCATCGCCGCCTTCTAGCCATTCATTTTCTTTAGCAATCCAGGCCTGTTCATTCCATATTTCAAATTTATTTAATTGACCCACTAAAATTAGCTTTTTTTCCATGCCTGCAAATTTTCTCAATTTTTCAGAAAGCAATAAACGCCCCTGAGCATCCATCTCCGCTTCCGTTGCATTACCAATAAGAAAACGCCGCAACTTACCCGCCATCTTATTTAAAGTAGGTAACTTACTCACGGTTAATTCAAGTTTTTCCCATTCAGGAAGCGGGTAAAGCCACAAACAGCCAGGCTCACCAATACATTTTTCATTTACGGCCACCGTAACGACTAACTGACGCTCACAGCAATCCTGTAATTCCTCTCTAAACCGAGTGGGAATTGCGAACCGCCCCTTTGCGTCTAAATTAATTGCTGTTACACCACGAAACATTTTTTCCCTTTAGCTTCCAAATTTCTCTAAAAAAAACTACTTTCCACCACTTTTTCCCACTTTCAAACAGACTATAGTTTTCTAGCACCGCTTAGTCAAGGATGATTTTATATAATTCCCCTTTTTTGCCAATGACTTAGCTTAATTTCATTTTAAAAACCCACAATAACAAATTATTATCAAAAAACATTAATATCTATCAGCTATTTGTTTTTTATTCTTAAAGTAGTTTCTAGATCCCGCTTAAATTCTTAATTTCTACTGTAGTCCCTCCCTTTTCACCCCTGCTTGCCAACCCTGAAAAAAACCAATAGGCAAAAAAAAGCCCATACAGTAGCAAGCACTGCATG
>JAUXBW010000152.1 GCA_030619185.1 Methyloprofundus sp. | reverse complement strand
GAGAAAACCGGATCAACAAAGGCATAGGCATCGCCAATTAATAAAAACCCATCGCCCGACATAATGCTGGATTGATAAGAATAATTTCCGGTTGCCTGCACTTCGCCATCAAGTTGGGCGTTTCTCATGCGCTGGTCAACTTCAGGAATAAGGCTTAAGCTGGTTTGCAGAAAGGTCTCTAAATCGCTATCGCGTGTTTTTAAATGCTCCGGCCAGCAGACGCAGCCTACGCTCATAATGCCATCTTTAAGCGGAATCAACCATACCCAGCCGTGTGGAAACCAGTAAATACTGATATTGCCCGCATCTTTGCCTGATCTACGTGCTACATTTTTATAATGACCAAAAATAGCTGCCATTTTATGTTTCGGGTTTTTGTGCTTGCTATTAAACTGCTGTGCTAATAAGGTATCACGGCCTGAAGCATCGACGACATATAGGCTGGTAAATTCGTGTTGCTCACCTTGTGCATCGACAGCGGTAGTCTTTTTGTGTGTGTTATCAAGGTTGCAGTGAGTGACGGTCATGCCTTCAAGGGCTGTGGCTCCTTTTTTCTGGCAATTTTTAAACAATATTTCGTCTAACTCGGAACGTCTGACCTCATAGGCAAAAACGGGGCTATCACTCGTGGCTTTAGCAAAATAAAAAGTATCCTGTGCGAGTGGGGTGATCAGGGAATTGAACTCTGCTGCATACTTTCTAATTCCTATGGCATCTACTTGCTCCAAGACTCCGAGTTTTTCAAACAGAGGTAAATTCATCGGCAATAATGATTCACCGATATGAAAACGGGGGTGATGTGCTTTTTCCAGCAAACAGATGCTATGTCCTTTTTCGGCAAGTAAGCTGGCAATAGTCGTGCCGGCAGGTCCGCCACCGATCACCATGACATCAAAGTGGGACTGCATATTAAGCCATTGCTCCATTGATGTTAATAATTTGCCCGGAAATATAACTGGCATCATCAGAGCATAGAAAGGCCGCAAGAGCCGCAACTTCTTCAGGTTTGCCCGCACGCTTCATCGGTACGATATTTTTAATCATTTGCTTATCAAAACTGTTTTCAGTCATTGTGCCTTCAATAATACCCGGGGCAATAGCATTAACAGTGATTTTTCGTGAAGCCAGTTCTTGTGCCAAAGACTTGGTTGCCCCGTTTAAAGCAGCTTTTGCAGCCGAATAGTTACATTGGCCGCGATTACCCATCACACCTGCAACAGATGACATATTAATAATGCGTCCCCAGCGACGTTGTATCATTGGCATTAATAGCGGCTGGGTGACATTATAAAAACCATGCAGGGAGACATCGATAACATCTATCCAGTTTTGTCGGCTCATGCCGGCAAGCGGTGCATCGCGATGTATGCCTGCATTATTGATGATAATCTGAATTAGCCCTGATTCGGAGAGCTTTTCCACGGCTGCTGTGGTGGCTTCTGCATCGCAAACATCAAAGGCACAGGCTTCGGCTGAGCCTCCTTGTTGCTTGATTTCCTCAGCTATCTGTTGTGCTTTCTCGTAGTTATGATTGCTATGCACAATGACGTGGATATTGTTTTCTGCGAGGCGATAGCACAAGGCTGAGCCTATATCGCCACTACCGCCGGTAATCAGTGCTTTTTTCATGGTTGTGTATGAATAACGGTTGCCCGGGCATCAAGAAGTAAAGTGCCTTGATTATCGGTGATGCTGAATGAGTAGACTGCGCCATTTTCTATTTTTAGTTCTGCCAGCGCTACGATATGTAGTGAGCCAGTTAGACTATCCAGGGTGTCAATATGAAAATGCGCTCCCCGCACAGCCGCTAAAAATCCCGGTGATGATTTGCCTGATAATAAACCACCGTGAATCGCCATAGACTGTGCGCCATATTCGATGAGATGGATGACTGAAAGGCTGTTATTTAAACGTAAAGGGTTATTACTGGCTAAATGAGATTGTGTTGTGCAGTGAATTTGCTTATTACTCCATGAATCAACTTGGTCAATGAGCATCATTGAACCTGCATGGGGAATCAGGTGGGCAAATTGTACCTGGGTTAAGGACTTATTGTTTATCATTGTATGCTTTTCATTGAATTTAGCGGGAAGAGCGATAGTATTGTTTGGGATAAAGTTGATTGTCGTTGAAATGCGAGGGTGGTTGAGGGTCTCAAATAACGTATATTTTATGTATATACAATAAATGTAAATATAGGTACAATTATTTTGCATGGAAATTACTTACGATACAAATAAAAATGCCATTAATATTGAAAAGCATGGTATCTCATTCGGCAACGCTAGATTGCTTGAATGGGATTTATTATTGGTAGAGCAAGATAGGCGGCATAATTATGACGAAATACGTATGTTTGGTTATGCACCCATTGGTACTAGGGTATATTGTATTGTTTATACCGATAGAGGCAATACGCGCCGAATTATCAGTCTAAGAAAAGCAAATAGAAGAGAGGTAAAGCGTTATGCAGATAAAATCTAAATCAGGCCGGTTTTTTGACTTACCTACAGACACGGAAGAGGCCGTGATCAATGCAGGCATAGTAGCTGATTCAGAGACTTATGAGTTGTCTGATGCTCAGTTTTCACAATTAAAGCCTGTTGGTCGACCCAAATCAGATAATCCAAAATTGCCTATTAATATCCGTTTGTCTCCTGAGGTGTTGGCATATTTCAGAGGAACTGGAAAAGGCTGGCAAACGCGTATGGATAATGTTCTAAAAGAGTATGTTCAGGCTCATCATAGGTAAGGTGGTTTCACCTAAAACGCATTTTAAATCTGCCAATAATCATAAAAATTAAACCAGTTGTAGGGTGTTTCCAGCATTTGCTTTTCCAGAATATCTACATACTTCTGAGTATAGGCCTGTATATCCTGTTGTCTTGTTTTTCGGTGCAGAATGACTTCTTCTGCAAGCAATTCAAAGTGAATTTTATAGCGATTGCCTCCGAGGTAAACACCAAAGAATACGATAAGTGGTACCTTTAAGGCTGAGGCCAGGAGAACAGGTGCGGCTGACATCTTAACCGGCTCTCCTAGTAGCGAGCAGATCACTGTTTTTTCACTACCTTCACCTAAAATACGATCACCCAACAAGCCTACTGTGGTGCCGCAATCAATCGCTTCTTTTACTTTCAGGAGTCCGCTAGGTGAGCCATCCAGAGAAATCAGAGTATCGGCAACATCCGCATTAAGCGCGTTAAGCACTTGCACCATCATGGGAGCCTGTTGCTCATACATAAGAATTTTGATGGGCAGGGGATAGTTACTGACGGCATAGCTGCGTAATACTTCAAAACTGCCAATATGACTCCCCAACAGTAGACAGCCCACGCCATTTTTACTGTAGCTTAAGGGGATGTTTTCAGCGGGAAAGCTAATATCTAATTTAGCAAACTGGCCGGTCAGTAAATAAACACGATCAAGAATAGTGGATGCAAAAGCGTGTATATGTTTTGCACTGTCCAGCCAGGTTACTTTACGCTTTAATACTTTTGTCAGATATTGTTGTGATGCTTTACGTTGTGGTCCGGCAAATAATAAAAAATATAAAGTAATGGGGTAAAGTAATCCTCGCGCGATGGGGCGGCCAAGATGTAAGGCAATCCAGCGTATTGTCAGTAAAGTAAAAGGGGTGCTGCGCTCTTTACTCGCTTGCCAAGCTTTAGTCATTTTCAGAGCCTGTTTTTTCTTTGATAATAAATGACCCTGTCACGAGTGTTCGGTTTTCGCAGTGACAGCTGAATTTAATTTTATGTACAGAGACATAAATGAGATTGACAGTGAACTCCTGGTCAGGTGTGAGAGGATGCAGAAACTTTGCCTGGGCTAAAGTGTCGATAGAGTATTCAGGGAGCCAGTTTAATAGCTGTTGCTGCACGTAATTTAAAAGCACAACACCCGGAACAATAGGATTGCCCGGGAAGTGCCCGGCAAAACATGGGTGCGTAGCTGGAATGCGATAGTGTTGCTTATTTTCTAACAAGTGGACATGTCCGTATGAGTTGCTCTAGTTCTGTTTTAATAATTTTACCCAGATGATTGCGTGGTAAGGCAGTTACTGAATAAATCGCACGCGGTAAAAAAACTTCATCAATGGATTGTTTTAAGTGCCGGATAATGGCTTGCCTAGGTAACTGGCTAACAACCAGAGCAGACAAACGCTCATTATTGCCGGGAAAGAATACACCGTCCTCAATACCATCGATTGATATAAGTTGATGATTAAGATCATTTAGAGAGGCTCTTTTGCCTGCGACTTTAATTAAATCTGCGGAACGACCCAGCAGGGTAAAAAGCCCATTGCTATCTAGACTGAAATTATCATCTAAAATCTGTGCTTTGGCAATATGCCCTCCCTGCAAAACAAATTGCTGCTGCTTTTTTATTAGCTGGATCGTGGCATAAGGTTGCCACTTTGCAGAGTGAGTCGTCCGGCGTGAGGCGAAAGATAATGTTTCGGTACTGCCAAATAGTTCAAATACAGGAGCCTGTAGCTGCTGCTCTATTTGTTTTGCCAGTGCTATGTCCATGGGTGCTGTTGAGGATAAAATAAATGTAATATCCCCCCAAACGCCCTGAGTCTGACTGCAACTCTTTAAGTGTCGAGGGGTTGAAATCAGAACCTTTGGCGTTGTTACGCCATGCAATGTATTGCGTATGTCTTCTGGGTAAAATGGCTGACTGTTGTGCAGTGTCATTTGTGAAAACAAGACCCAGAATAATGAAGTTTCCAGACCATACATATGTTGCATTGGGGCTGTAGAAACGAGGGTGATTTTTTTGCTATGCAAATCAAACTGCTGCAGAGCCAGTTCAGCGGAGGTCTGAAACTCACGCCAGGTTTTTTGGATGGCTTTGGGTGTTCCTGTGCTACCCGAGGTAAAAGAAATAGATAAAGGGCGATCAATATTGATAAGCGGAAAAGGCTGGGTACTTTTTTCTAATAGTTCGTCAGTAATATACACATCGGCTTTGCTCTGCTTATCGCTGAGTATGTAACTATCAGGGTAACTTTCCTTTAAGTCGTACAGGTTTTTTGGAGCTTGATTAGAGGGTAGTAATGATATGTGTTTACGTATGCAAACGGCGAGATAGGCAACGATAAACAGGTAGCGATCCTGACACAGATTGATAGCATAGTTGTTGTCAGGTAGTTTTTCACTGAGTGCAACAGCGTGGGCTAATAAGTCAGCACGATTCATAATGCCAGAGGCGCAAATAGAAAAAGGCATCGCTAGCGTTTTTTTCAGGCTAGTAGCTAGAGAAATGGTTGGCTGGATAGGTGCTGTCAAGTTAAGTAAGGCAATTAAACAAACTGATTTTTTAAGATTATACAGGTTATTTTACAACAAAGGCGTAGGACGTGGCTTTAGGGGGCTGGAAATAAATAACTGTCCGATATTGGGTAGCGTTTTTGTTTGCGCGCCACCTAGGAATGGGAATTAAATAACTTGCACATTCTCACTTGCTTTTTGTCCGTCTTCGTCCGTGTAGCAACAGTTACGTAGCCAGCTATGCGTCTGTTGCTACACAAACGAAGACAAACAAAAAATCTGCGCGATAATGCACAACTTATTTAATTCCCATTCCCTAACACGAGGTAAAGTTGAGCTTAAGCCACGCCTTACTGAATTATTTAAGCAAAAATTGT
>JAUXBW010000004.1 GCA_030619185.1 Methyloprofundus sp. | reverse complement strand
AGTTGCACTCAGGAGTGTAATTTATCAACCAATATATTGATTCAACCTCGACATTGGCCAGCCTTAGCTAAAGAACGGGTTAGAATCGGGCGCTCTGCTAGAATAGCCCGGCAAAAACTAACTACAGTTTAAATATACTAAGCTGAATTCAGGTAATACTAAAATGACATTTAAAAATAATTACAAAGCTGTTTTCTTAGGTTGCCCTGTTGATGCATTTACAATGACTGAAGCAGTTGATCTCGTCGATCAGACTATCAAAGGTGCTGGCAGTATATCTTACTCAGATGTTGATGCTGCTAAACTAGCTCAAATGTGGATTAACCCCTCTCTGCATAAGTACGTGTTAGATACAGACTATATTGGTGCTGACGGTATGTCTTTGGTGTGGATTTCCAAGTTCTCAAAAACACCGCTACCAGAACGGGTTACTGGAATTGACTTGATGCTAAATCTATTTAGTCTTGCGCGTGAAAAAAAATATAAGATTTATTTTCTTGGTGCCAGCGAAGAAGTGCTAAATGATGTTCTGGATAAATTTACTCATGAGTGCTCGCCAGAATTAATCGCAGGATCTAGAAAAGGTTTTTTTGATGTAGATAAAGAGGGTGAAGAGATTGCAAAAGATATAAGCAATAGTGGTGCTCAAATGTTATTTATTGCAATGAATACACCCAAAAAGGAATACTTTATCTACAAATACAAAGATATAATTAAAAGTGTAAATTTTCGCATGGGCGTTGGTGGATCTTTCGATTTTTATTCCGGCTCAGTTAAAAGAGCCCCCTTATGGATGCAGAGATTATGTTTAGAATGGTTTTATCGATGGATGCAAGAGCCTGTCAGGCAATGGAGGAATGAAGTCGTTGATAATTTTTATTTTCTTTATTTTATGGCAACGAACAAGCTTCGGAAAATTATGGATCGGAGCTAGATTGCAATAAATTGAAACAAGAAAACGGACACCGAGCAACAATGATTCCATTAATAATAACAATGGACCTTGAGGTAGCTGAAGACCACGACCTAAACGCTCAGGATGCTATTTTGCTGCGTTTGAAAAAGGATCTAAACGCTGAAAACCTTCCATTAACTATTTTTACAACGGCTACTGCCGCAGAAGCATTCCCTGTAAGGCTTAAAAGCCTTCAGGATGCAGGACATGAAATTGGCTCCCACGGCCTCAATCACAGCCCAGAAGAAAACTATAAAACAGCTACTGCTGAGCATATAAAAATGTGGCTGTCTGAATCAACTAAGCGCATATCAAACATAACAGAAAAAAAACTACTTAGCTTTAGGGGGCCAGGCATGAGCACATCAGTTACAGCACAGCAACACCTGATCAAGATGGGCTACCAAACTGACCTTTCTGTATGCTCTCAACGTGCTGATTTTATGCTAACGGCCGGCGGAGAGCTTGGCTGGTTATTTTCGCCTCGTAATACTTACCAACCTAGCACTTACTCAGCGTTAAAAAAAGGTAACCAACCCATCAAAGTTATACCAATGCGAACCTTTGGTATACCTTTTATCTCAGGCAGTCTATATATCTTTGGCCTTACACTTATGAAACTTTATTTTTGTTTGTTGCTACTTGAGTCCAAACGATGCAACAAACCCATTGTTTATTTATTTCATTCTTACGAACACACACCTCATAATATCGGAAAAGACAACAGGCCATTACGCCAAAAACTTTATACAAAAGATCATGAAAAAAAATACAGAAAAAATTTAGACTTTTTAAAATTCATGACTTCTTTTTCAAATGTTAAAGCAATGAGAGCAATTGATTATATAAATAATTAGATAATTAATTTACATGGTTCAGCCTAATTAATTGGGAGAAAGATATGGATAACCCGAGAATGGATACTATTCAATTTAATGAACTTAAACTTCTAACTGGCAGCTTTGAAACAGCAGCTGACTGGTTAATTTATAAAAGCCTAAACCGGCCAAAAAATAACCCTTGTATAACAGTACATATCAATCTCTTTAATTATTACAAAATTCATACTCAAGACCTTAATGGTATCAATATCTCGACATATTGCTCTCTAATATTTGATGGTATAGGAATGAAACTTGGTGCAAAAGCACTTGGTCAGGATTGGACACCTGATCTAAACGGCACAGATTTGTTTCCAATGGTCATGCAACGAGTACAAAGGGAAAAAATTAAGGTTTTTTTCCTTGGAGCCAGCGCGCATAACATTGAAGCTGCTAAACTGAAGTGCCAAAGCCAATACCCTGGCTTAGACATTGTTGGCGCTCGATCGGGTTATTTCTCAAGCGACCAACATGCTGAAGTTATTTCTACAATTAAAAATAGTGGTGCACAGTTATTAATAGTAGGAAGAGGTGATCTTTGCTACCTAGATTTTCTAATAGACAATCGTACTGATTTTGGCGTTTCACTTATTTGGAATGTTGGAGGTTTATTTGATTTTGTTTCACGGTTAAAGCCAAGAGCGCCATTATGGGTAAGACGCTCACGCTTGGAATGGTTATTTCGTTTTGCTATTGAACCAAAACGGATGTGGAAACGGAACTTGGTACCCCCTCTGTGGTTTTTAGCGCACTCAATTGTTCAAGGAAGGCAGTTAACTTGGTACCCCCCTACATCCTGACTGCGTCTTGTTACTACGCTGTGCACTGGGGGCTTGCATTTTTCATTATTGGTTTTTTGCTCTATACTTTTATTGAATTATAAAAAATAGGTAGGTAAAAGACGAGCCGTCCACTACGGTTAGGGCATTAGTGTACCAGCACATAGGAATTAAAACTTATTCTTGCATTTCTTTGAGTGCTTGCATTTCTGCGCTAAAAAAATGGAGTCGGTCTTCCAGTATTGCTGATATGTGAAAATTAAGCCCTTTATCTTTTTGGGCTAATTTGATTTGCATGATGGCAGCATTTGTTTGACCTGTTGCATAGAAGTATTCTGCCATATAACGATGTAGTTTGATATTCTGGCCGAGGTCACCATAAGACCGGGCAAGCAACAGGAAGTAACGAGGGAGTTGTTGATTACTATAATCTATTAATTTTAGATGTTGTAGAGCAAGCCTGGGCTGGTTTGATTTGAGTAAGATTGAAATATATTCAAATTGGTATTCTGCATTTCCAGGTTGTTGTCGTTGGAGTTGTAAATAACGTTTTTTTGCGCTTTCAAAGTCTTGTTGATCAACGGCTAGCTGAGCCAGGGCAGTCAGGTATTCTCTTTGTTTTGGGTAGCGTTTATTTAAACTCAGAAAAATATTTTCAGCCTGCTTGAATTGTTGTTTTTTTATAAAAGTAAGCCCGAGCCCGTATTGCATGGCGGCACGTTGCTCAGCGGTCCCCTGATCTAGTTTATTTTGAAAATAGGTGATTAAATCGTTTAGTTTAGTATTATCTGAGCCGATACGTAACTTTGCTTTTGTCAGGCGATAATCTTGCGAATCTGGGACCTGGCGGTAGGGGTATTTTTCGGCTCGACCCCGTGTGTCTGATATCCGTGATGCGGTCACCGGGTGAGTTCTTAAAAATTCAGGAGCACCTTCACCGTAATAGCGGCTAGCATGTTGCAATTTCTCAAAAAAAGTTGGCATACTTCGAGGGTCAAAGCCTGAGCGTTCTAATATTTTTATACCAATTCTATCTGCTTCTTGCTCATTATCACGAGTGAAATCAATCTGCATTTGCAAGCTTCCCGCCTGTATGGCGGAAAGCGCACCTATTCCCACTTCCGGAGCCTGGGTTGCGATAATAATAGCCGCAATCATGGCCGCCGCTGCCGGTAAGGACATGCGACTACTTGCTTCGTAAGCACGGTAGATGTGCCTTTGCGTAACGTGAGCAATCTCATGTGCCATTACCGAGGCGAGTTCACTTTCGGAAGCACTACTTAAAATAAGTCCTGAATTGATACCGATATAGCCACCTGGACCTGCAAAGGCATTAATATCATCAGATAAAACCACAAAAAAGTAGAATTCCTGAGTAGGGTTATCGCTATTAGCGACGAGAGCCTGGCCTATTGTTTGAATATAATGTTGTATGTCTGGATCAAAGCTAATGTCTAATTGGGTGCGTATGCTGCGAAAGAAGGATTCGCCCAGGATTTTTTCCTGGGCGGGGGAAATCAGGGCACCTGTTGAGTCACCCATATCTGGGATCTGTAATTCTTTTGCTATGCTGGTGCCACTAACTAATAGATGGAACGTGAGCAGAGCAAGAAACAATGGGTTCTTATTTACTTTCATCAAGTGGTATACTCATACTCGTTGCACAATTAAACTGCTGGCTTTTTCTTTTGCTAAAAATACGAGAATTTTTTTTCTAGATTAAATTATTTGTTTTTTATAAGCGTTATTGTACTGAATGTTCACTTATCTTTCTTGTTTGATTCATTAATAATGAAATACACCATCCAGGTTAATGCCAGCCCCTATCAGTCTAATAGTGCAGAGACGGCTTATCAATTTATTAAGAGTGCATTAGCAATGGGACATGAGGTCAATCGTGTGCTTTTTTATCAAGAGGGCGTTTATCATGCGTTTAAATATGCAACCCCACCTGATGATGAAACACCGATAGTCACTCGATGGAGCGTATTAGCGCGTGAATATGATATAGATCTACTGGTATGCATTTCTGCTGCACAGCGACGTGGGTTGTTAAGCACTCAAGAGGCCAGTCAACAGGGGAAAAAAGATAATGATATTGCTGAAGGTTTCCGTATAGCGGGGCTAGGGCTGTGGGTGGAAGCTATGCTGGAAGCTGATCGCTTTATAGAGTTTTCTTGAGCATCTTGGTAAGGAGCGAGGATTTAATAATACCCGAAAGTATTGCGCAGGATTTTGGCTTTACAGTCGTGCAAGGAAAACAGGCGCATAGCAGGCTACGCAACTGTTTTTCTAGTGCGGCTGTGGAGCCAAAAGACAAGCTAGACTCGGGTATTATTGAATGCTCGTTCCTATGATCGCCTGACCGCAGAATCAGTAGCATGCCCGGCACGGTGGGCAACTGAATTTTCTAGGATTGTCCACGAAGGCAAATTTTAGTCTGTAACCGGGCTACGCGAAATAATACTGTTTTAATTACCAGGTCGGCGGGCTATGTATGGCAGGGCTAAATCCATAGCCATAGCAGCCTTTGTTATTGTGAATTATGCATATCAATACTGGCGGTTTCGATATTCTTGTCTGATTGGGCGGTGTCATTCCGCTGGGCTTCAATACTTTGTAAATAGCTGTCATCAATATCACCCGTGACATATTGATGGTCAAAGCAGGAAGTATCAAAATGCTTAATATCAGTATTTCCTTTGTGTACCGAATCAATTAAGTCTTCCAGGTCTTGATAAATCATTTTATCCGCACCAATAGCGATGCCTATTTCTTCTTCAGTACGGTTATGCGCAATTAATTCATGCGCTGCCGGCATGTCTATGCCGTAGACATTAGGGTAGCGAACGGCAGGTGCTGCTGAAGCAAAATAGACTTTTTTTGCACCTGCATCCCGTGCCATTTGTATGATTTGTTCCGATGTCGTGCCGCGCACTATGGAATCATCGACAAGCAGAACATTTTTGCCTTCAAATTCCAGGCCGATTGCATTGAGTTTCTGGCGCACTGATTTCTTGCGCATTTGCTGTCCTGGCATAATAAAAGTCCGGCCGATATAGCGGTTTTTCATAAAGCCTTCACGGAATTTAACCCCGAGCGTATGTGCCATTTCCAGAGCCGAGGTGCGGCTGGTATCTGGGATGGGGATAACGACATCAATATCATGATCAGGCCACTCGTTTAGAATTTTCTTGGCTAATTTATCGCCCATACGCAGGCGTGCTTTATACACGGAAATATTATCAATAATCGAATCAGGGCGCGCAAAATAAACATATTCAAATATACAGGGACAGTGGTCAACGGTCTCAGAGCAGGATTTGGTATGTAGCTTCCCTGATTCTTCGATATAGACTGCTTCACCCGGTTCAATATCACGGATAAGTTTAAAGCCTAAGACATCCAGTGCAACGCTCTCAGAGGCGATCATAAACTCAGAGCCTTGTGCAGTTTTTCGTTCACCAAAGACAATGGGGCGAATACCATGAGGATCTCTAAAGCCTATAATGCCGATATTAGGAATCATGATGACCACTGCATAGGCACCTTTACATCGCCGGTGTACGCCTTTTACAGCCTTGAAAATATCATCCTTATTAAGTTCTAGTTTGCCTAATTGCTGTAACTCATGGGCAAAAATATTTAACAGAACTTCCGAATCTGAGTTGGTATTCAGATGGCGCTGGTCTTGAATAAACAGCTCTTTTTTTAATTGCTCAGTATTGGTTAAATTGCCGTTATGAGCCAGGGTGATCCCAAAAGGAGAGTTTACATAGAAAGGTTGTGCTTCTGAGGAGCTAGAGCAGCCAGCTGTTGGGTACCGTGCATGAGCGATACCCATATTACCCTTGAGTTTGACCATTTGTTCGGTGCTGAAAACATCGCGGGTTAGGCCGTTATCTTTACGCAAATGTAAACGTCCGTTTTCACATGTCACAATGCCTGCTGCATCCTGTCCTCGGTGTTGTAACACAGTGAGTGCATCATAGAGGTCCTGATTTACATTTTGATGGGAAACAATCCCCGCAATACCACACATGTTATTTCCTGCGTTTAAGGGTTATTGGTAATTTAAATAGTCTGCAATACCATCAGGTATATGTGTCTTTAACCAGACTGCTAAAGATTGAAAATAGGGCAGCAGTTGTGAATTCTGCCACCAGGAACTTTCCGGTAGGGGAGTCAACCCTGCTAACATGACTAATATGATAATGAGGAAAGCACCTCTAGCGATGCCAAAAATTAAGCCAGCTAGCCGGTCAGTGCCGGTCAGGCCGGTTTTGCTAATCAGAGCACTGAGTAACTTGCTAATAATAGCGCCAACAATTAATGTCAATACAAACAGTAGCACAAAAGCAGTGGCAATTCTTGCTGTCGCATCACTGATGATATTTTCAAAAAAAGTTGCAAAGGGGGGGCTAAAGTTAAAGCCTACCCAGGCAGCAACTCCCCATGTTAACAGGGCAAATGCTTCTCGTATCAAGCCCCGGAAAAGGCCAATGATAAGCGAAATGCTAATTAAGCCAATGATGGCATAGTCTATCCAGATCATTGTTATCTCTATTCAGAAACTAACAGCGTTTTTACTTTATACTTTGCTTCAAGTTTTTTCTTGGTTGCCAAAGCTCTATTTTTACCCAGTTCAGGCCCTACACGTAAGCGATATAAAATCCCCTGATTTGTTTTAACCGAGTCTACATAGGCTGTGAATTTATTTTTACGTAATTTATCCCGAAACTCAATAGCATTTTTTTTCTGGCTAAAGCTACCCACTTGAATAACCCAGCTTTTGAGATGAGCTGCCTGGCTTGCTGGTTTTGGTTTAGTGCTTTTATTTTGTTTCTGAGTTTGAACGGGTGCCTGTTTAGCTCGGGTGGGTTTAGACTGTGGTTCAGCAACTTTTGGGCTGTCCTCAGCTGCAGCCTGGAGATCGACTTGAGCCGGCATAGGCCTAGATAAGACTTGAGCGGATGTCTTGGGAATATCATCCAATAAGGGCTGCAGGTCATCAGCGGGTTCCTGAGGTAATGTGAGCTCATTTGTAAAGTTATCTGCATCTGTTACCGGGTCATCAAATAACATGGGAACGAAAATTGCTGCAAGCGCCGTGATAACGATTGCTCCTACAATTCTATGTTTTAAAGTCTCGTTCATACTATTGTCCTTGTGGTTTGCTATAGAGTTTTAGGTATTCAGATACCAGAAAAAAGGAACCGAAGATTAAAATAATACCCTGATCAGCTTGAGCGCGAATTTTTGTTGCGTGATAAGTGGCTAGAAAGTCTTTAAAGCCAAAGCTTACTTGATTTATATTGCAATGGTGAAATGCTTTTTTTAAATTTGTTTCTTTGCAGGTTCTTGGGTTATCTAAAGGTGATATATACCAATGTTTGACAAAAGGTTGCATAAGGCTAATAACCCCCGTTATATCTTTATCACTCATCATGGTAAAAATAGCATACACCGGGGTCTGTTTAAACTCCGCCTGTAAATGGTCAATTAAAGCCTGAGCCGCTTGCAGGTTGTGGCTGACATCTAGCAATACTGGTGGCTCAGACTTGATATATTGAAAGCGACCCGGTAAGTTAACATGACTGAGCCCTTGTTTTATCGCTTGCTCGCAGACAGGTATTTTAGCTTGTAAACTTTGGATTGCCATTAAGATAGATGAGGCATTTCTATATTGATGTTCACCTTTTAATTGGGGCGGAGGCAAATCATTTAAGTGACCTTCCTCACAGTGCCAGGTCCAGCTATTATTCGCCACTTTGCTATAATTAAATTCATGCCCCAGGCACAATAGCTTTGCCTGTTTTTGCTGAGCACAAGTTATTAATGCTTTAGGCGGGTCCAGATCACCTGTAATAGCCGCTGTATTAGTGCGGAAAACCCCCGCCTTTTCATACGCTATTGCTTCCCGTGTCTCCCCTAGCCAGGCCGTATGGTCTATGGAAATGCTGGTAACGATAGCGGCATCAGGATCAATGATATTAACAGCATCAAGTCGCCCACCAAGGCCTACTTCTAATAATTGTATATCAAGATTTGAGCGGGAAAAAATATCTAAAGCTGCTAAAGTAGAAAATTCAAAATAGCTTAAAGAAATATTATTTCTCACGGCTTCTATGCGCTCAAATGCAGCACAGATAAGTGCATTAGTAACAGGCACAGCATTAATTTTGATACGTTCGTTATAATTAATGATATGTGGAGAGGTGTAAGCCCCCACTCGTAAGCCCTGAGCGAGATAAATAGCTTCCAGAAATGCAATACTGGAACCTTTGCCATTAGTACCTGCCACTGTAATAGTAACTGGCTTTTTTAAGGCAGGATTATTCAGAGCCGTATATACCTGGGTTACTCTGTCCAAGCCAAGATCAATGCTTTGCGGATGCAGGCTTTCTTGCCAGTCCAGCCAGCCTGTCAGAGTGTCGAAATGCATTATAAAAGGATGGTTATCAAGCAGGGCAGTTTTATGCCATTCACGTTCAAGAGTGTAACATTTAAAACACGCATTATTTCGCTATGGGTTCATCTACTAAGGTATTGCATCAGGCCTGAAATTTGGTGATATTTTACCTAGGTTTGGCTTTGGCGGCTGTTATTGTTTTTGTGCGTGATTGGCAGTAAGAATAGCTATAATCGAGCTAATTTCTTTGCGTATATCACGACGGTCAATAATCATATCAATTGCACCGTGTTCTTGCAAAAACTCACTGCGCTGGAAACCTTCAGGGAGTTTCTCACGTACCGTTTGTTCTATAACTCGTGGGCCGGCAAAACCAATTAAGGCTTTCGGTTCAGCAACATTGATATCTCCTAGCATCGCTAAGCTGGCTGATACACCCCCCATCGTCGGGTCAGTCATAAAAGAGATATAGGGAATACCTGCTGCTGAGAGTTTAGTCAGTGCCGCGCTGGTTTTGGTCATTTGAAATAATGAGAATAATGACTCCTGCATACGTGCACCACCGCTGGCAGTAAAAACGATAAAAGGTGCGCCAAGTTCCAGGCTTTTATTGACACCGCGCACGAAGCGCTCACCGACAACGGATCCCATAGAGCCACCCATAAAACCGAAGTCGAAAGCTGCTACGACAACAGTTTTCCCTTCCAGAGTACCGCTCATAACAACTAGAGCATCATTTTCTTTGGTCTTTTTCTGCGCCTGACTGACGCGGTCTTTATACTTTTTACTGTCTTTAAACTTTAAGGGATCTAAAGGTTTCAGGTTGGAGGCAATTTCTTCACGACCATCCGCATCAAGAAACAGGTCTAGTCGACGCCTTGCGCCAATACGCATATGGTGGTCACATTTAGGGCAGACATTAAGGTTCTTTTCTAACTCGCTGTTATACAAAATTGCATTACAGGAAGAGCATTTATTCCATAAACCTTCGGGGACAGCAATTTTTTTACTGTCGTTTTCTTTTTTTGTAATGGTAGAGGGGACTAATTTTTCAAACCAGCTCATAATATGCTCCGTCTTTAACCTTGGCTATCCATGGCCAGGCGCATGGATTTTAATAATTCTGTGATTTCTCGTTTAGCATTCTCGGGAGAATCTAAATTTTCCTCTATTTTACTGATTAATGCACTACCGACAACTACTGCATCACCTAAACCCGCAATAACTTTTGCGGTCTCAGCATCTTTAATGCCAAAGCCAATGCCAACAGGGAGTTGCGTATTAGCGCGGATATCAATAAGCTTTCTTTTTACATCACTAGTATCCAGATGACCCGCACCTGTGACACCTTTGACAGAGACGTAATACAGAAAGCCACTCCCCACCGTGTCCATTTTTTTAATTCTATCAGGAGTGCTATTGGGTGCTAGCAAGAAAATTTGATCAATATTATGCGCATTCAGTAGCGTAGCACATTCATGTGCCTCTTCGGGTGGCAAGTCTACGGTTAAAACACCATCTACACCTGCTTTTTCAGCTGCCAGAGCAAAATCTTCGTAGCCCATGGCTTCGACAGGGTTTGCGTAACCCATCAGAACCACAGGCGTATCCTGATTACTGGTTCTGAATTCAGAGACGATTTCTAATGTACGGCGCAAACTCATTTTATGTTCTAAGGCGCGTTCACTGGCACGCTGAATTACCGGGCCATCAGCCATAGGATCAGAAAAAGGCACGCCCAGTTCAATAACATCAGCACCGGCCTCGACCATGGCATGCATCATAGGCACAGTAAATTCACGAGTCGGATCACCGGCAGTAATAAAGGGAATCAATGCTTTATGGCCTGATTGTCTGAATTCGGCAAATTTTGTTGCTAAACGGCTCATATTTGAATTCCCTCACGTTCTGCCATCGTGTGCATGTCCTTGTCACCGCGACCGGATAAATTAACGATTAAAATTTCATCTTGTTGCATGGTAGGCGCTAATTTTAAGGTATAGGCCATGGCATGACTGGATTCTAAAGCAGGTATAATACCTTCCATTTTAGTTAAGGCATGAAAGCCCTCTACGGCTTCATCATCAGTAATGCTGACGTATTCGGCACGACCGATATCTTTTAGCCAGGAATGTTCAGGACCTACGCCCGGGTAATCCAGACCTGCAGAAATTGAATGCGTTTCAATGATTTCGCCATCATCATCTTCCATTAAATAGGTGCGGTTACCGTGTAAAATTCCGGGGCGACCTGCGCATAATGGCGCTGAGTGACGACCGGTCTCAATACCGTCGCCAGCGGCTTCTACACCGATCAGTTTAACGTCTGCATCATCAATAAAAGGATGGAATAAACCAATCGCATTTGAACCGCCACCGATACAGGCCAGTAATGCGTCTGGTAATTTTCCGGCTTGTGCCAGGCATTGCTGCTTAGCTTCACGGCCAATAATGGACTGGAAGTCTCTCACCATCGCGGGGTAGGGTGCAGGCCCCGCCGCTGTGCCAATAATATAGAAAGTTGAGTCAACATTAGTAACCCAGTCACGGATTGCTTCGTTTAAAGCATCCTTTAGCGTTTTGGAGCCTGATTCTACCGCGACAACTTTAGCGCCTAAAAGTTGCATACGGTAAACATTAAGTTTTTGCCGTACAACATCGACAGCACCCATATACACGACGCACTCCAAGCCTAGTCGAGCGCAAACGGTGGCTGTAGCAACACCGTGCTGACCGGCACCGGTTTCAGCAATAATACGTGTCTTACCCATACGTTTGGCCAATAATATCTGGCCAATAGTATTATTGATCTTATGCGCGCCGGTATGGTTTAAATCTTCACGTTTCAGATAGATTTGTGCACCACCTAATTCACGCGTCCAACGCTCGGCATGATACAAAGGGGAAGGGCGACCGACATAATGCTGAAAGTCCTTATCAAGTTCAGCCATGAACTCAGGATCAGTCATATATTTCTGGTAAGCCTGGTCGAGTTCTTCAACCGCAGGAATCAAGGTTTCTGCGATAAATAAGCCCCCATAAGGCCCAAAATGTCCCCGTTCATCGGGCATATCGTATGAATTAGTTGTTTCTGTCACTTAGGTAAACCTCGGTTAAAAATGCTGCTATTTTATTATTATCTTTTATCCCTTTGGCGACTTCCACGCCGCTGCTTATATCTAGAGCATAGGGTTTAACGCGCTCAATTGCATCGCGTGCATTGTGTGTCTCCAGCCCACCGGCCAGTATTATCGGTAAAGCACAGTGTTTTGGGATTAAATCCCAGTCAAACCGTTCGCCGGTACCACCTTGTGTTTGTGCATGATACGCATCCAGCAGTAAGCCTTGTGCATCATGATACTCAGTGCTTAAAGCCTTTATGTCAGTGTTGGCACGCATTCTAATGGCTTTTATATAAGGTTTGGCATAGAGCCTGCAGGATTCAGCGGGTTCATCACCATGAAATTGCAACAGATCTATGGGGACCTGATCTATCACGTCTCTTATTTGTGCCTCTGTGGCATCAACAAAAAGAGCAACGACCGAGGTAAAAGCAGGCAATGCTGCTACTATTTCTTGCGCCCTGCTAATGGAGACATACCGGGGACTTGGCGGGTAAAAAACCAGGCCTATCGCATCGGTACCCGCGTGAGCCGCAAAAGCAGCTTGTTCAGCCGAAGTAAAACCACATATTTTGACGCGAGTTCGTTGCATTCCTTGTATATAATCATTGAGCAATAAAGCCGACTAGAATACCATATTGAAAGACTCTCTAGAAGAGAGAGATAGCCAATTTGTTACTTTCGGGTATTATTGAGTTCTCGCACCTTACTATATAAACCTTAATGTAGACCGCATGAAGTTGTAGCCCGTATGGAGCTTGCGGAATACGGGAAAGTGAGTACGTTACTTTTCCTGTACTCCGCAAGCTCCATACAGGCTACATTAGAACGTGGACTTTCAGATATTATTAATTCCGCATTCCTAACCGTCAGTGAAGCAACTGTTGCTTATACATAATCAGGGATATCAATGAGTATGCCCGTGATCACCATGGGTATGCGTATGGGCTGCACTATCGGGTCGAGTCTCTACAGGCGTGCTGATATCATAGGTATGTACATGCGCGGCAGAATCATGGCTATGAGTATGAGCAGCAGGCACTGAGTAGCTGTGAGTGTGCTGGGGTTGAATCGATAGAGGCGCATTTCCTTGCATAACAGGCGCAACAGCAACACCATGTTGATAGACCATTAAGCCACCCAGGTCAGCGCCCAGAGTTAAACATATGATTAAAAGCCCTGATAAAGCAAAGTGGCCGTAGGTTTTGCTATACAAAAAGCTATCAGCCGCAAAATAACGGCGCAGTGATAATAACAGTGCTAATACGGTTACCGTTATACCGAGGTATTGATGGCGCAACATAATGGCATGTGTCGCATCATTATGAGGTGCTGAATATGCTGCCTGCAGTCCAGCTGCAACAGTTAATATCGCTGTAAACGTACCTATATAAAGAACTGGCGTGGAAAACTGTCGCCAGGCGGGTTTTGATAATAAGCCGCCGATGGTATCAGCAAAGAAAAACAGGCTGAATAAGGCAATAGGAAAATGTACCAGTAAAGGGTGGATATTATCCATCGCACTAATACCCGGCATAAAAGCAGCAAATATTTCAGCAGGGCTTTTAGTTGTCAGTGACTCTATAAAGGTCAAAAAAGCTTCCAGGCCTTTTACAGCACCTATGCCCTGATGATTGCCTCCGCCGTGAATTTGCGGCAAGACATCAAAAATTAAATCTATCATTTTTTCTCGTTTTTATTTGTGTCAGTTTATGAGAAAGAGTTTTCTGACCGCATTATACGGTTATGCCTAATGATTGCATAGTTATTCAATGGGGATAAATTAAACGTAAACAAAGTAGGTGCGGATTTACCCGCACAGTGCAGTTAAGGGAGATGAAAAAAAATAATCATCCAATCTAGTGGGGCTTTTTGTTCGTCTTCAGCCGTGTAGCAACAGTTACGTAGCCAGCAATGTGCCTATTGCTACACAACTGAATACAAACAAAAACTCTACCCAATATTGGACGATTATTTATTTCCAGCTCCCTAAAGCTGCACCTACTTGTGGATCAGTGGTATTAAATTCAGCGCTGTATAAACAGCTTGTCGACGAATTCCCTGTCTATTACCGCTATAATTTTCTAAAGTTACCTGTGCAGGCTGAGCTCTTTTTTGCCAGGCGATATACACGGTACCGACTGGTTTTTCTGGGCTACCGCCTGTTGGGCCAGCAACCCCGGTAATAGCGATAGCATAATCTGCCAGACTATTTTGTAATGCTCCCTCTGTCATTTGTCGGGCAACTTCGGCACTCACTGCGCCATACTTTTCAATAACCTCGCTCTGAACAGCTAACATATCAACTTTAGAATCGTTGCTGTAAGTTATAAAGCCTCGGTCAAACCAGGCAGAACTGCCTGTGATCTCAGTAATACATTGCGCTAACCACCCCCCGGTACAGGATTCAGCAGTGACGATACGTGCATGTGTTCTGTTTAGGGAGTGCCCCAGCTTTTCAGCAGCCCGATAAAGATCTAGATTGGTATTCATAGGTAGGTACTTTACTTGCTATTAATATTAAAGCTATGGACAATACTTTGCTAAAATTAAACACTAATTATATAGCTAATCATTCGGTTACTTTTATAAATAACGGATTCAAAGAACAAACACATGACAGATTTAGATTGGAACGATTATTCAGTAGAAACCCAGGCAATTAGAGCAGGGCATCAACGTACTCACGAGGGTGAGCATAGTATGCCTATTTATATGACTTCAAGCTATGTTTTTAAAAGTGCAGAAGAGGCTGCTTTACGTTTTAACAGGCAACAGCCTGGTAATATCTACTCACGCTTTACCAATCCTACGGTAGATACATTTCAAAAACGTCTGGCACTAATGGAACAAGGCGATCGTTGTCTTGCCTTTGCCTCGGGCATGGCTGCAATTATGGCAGTAGGTATGAGTCTGCTAAAAGCGGGTGATCATGTGGTCTGTTCTCGTAGTGTCTTTGGCAATACAGTGCTGACTTTCGAGAATTATTTTGCCAAATTTGGTGTTGAGACCACTTTTGTTGAATTATCCAGCCTGGAAGCATGGGACGCGGCGATACAGCCTAATACACAATTTTTATTTGTCGAAACGCCGTCCAATCCGTTAATGGAGTTAGTGGATATTCGTGCTTTGGCCGAGATTGCACATGGTCAAGATTGCCTGCTAGTGGTGGATAATGTTTTTTGCACCCCCATTATGCAAAAACCCCTAGCATTAGGAGCTGATATCGTTGTCCATTCAGCGACTAAATATTTAGACGGGCAGGGACGTGCTGTGGGTGGTGCTGTTATTGCCAGTGAAGAAATTATCGGACAATCGATTTACCCTTATTTGCGTACTGGTGGTGCGACTATGAGTGCCTTTAATGCCTGGATATTTTTATCAGGCCTTGAAACTTTGGCCGTTAGAATGAAAGCGCATTGTGATAGTGCCTTTGAATTAGCTAAATGGCTGGAAGGGCAGGAAACCGTGGAAAAAGTTCATTACCCAGGGCTAGAGTCACATGCGCAACATGAACTGGCTAAACAGCAACAAAGCCATTTTGGTGCGGTAGTCAGTTTTGAGTTGAAAGGTGGAAAAGAACAGGCCTGGAAATTGATTGATGCCACGCAAATGTTGTCTATTACTGCGAATCTAGGTGATGTGAAATCTACGATCACCCACCCAGCGAGTACCACACATGGCCGTTTAGCGCCAGAAGTGCGATTACAGGCCGGGATTAAGGAGAGTCTGGTACGTGTCTCTGTAGGATTGGAAAATATTGAGGATATTAAAAAGGATTTATTACGTGGTTTGGCATAAGACATCTGGAAAAAATAATCACCTATCCTTGCTTGTCTTTTTGTCCGTCATTAGCACTGTAACAATAATTATGCACCTATTGCTATAGCACTAATGACAAAAAAACTGCGTAAATTGGACTATTTTTTCTGACAATCACCTAAAGCCTTAATAGATACAATATTTTTTTTGGATACTTATGAGCGAAATAAAAAAACAGACTGACCCGCAGCATAATATGAATGGGATGCATATTCTAGGGATAATTGTATTAACGATGTTGATGACGGTAGGTATTACTTACTGGGTTTTGACGACTTATATCTTTGCCAGGGAATTCAAAACGGTAACTCTGACTAACAAAGAAGAACAAGTACTTGATAGTAAGCTCAGGGTGCTGGGTATTGATTCGGATATCTCTGTTGCAGAAAAGTCAGTAAATATATCTGATGAATTTGATGCCGAAGGTAAGCTTAGACCTAAGCGTTACAGTGAAAAAGGTGCTAATCGTAAAGTTGTTTTCAGCGAGCGGGAGATTAATGCTCTACTTGCCAATAATACTGATCTGGCAAAACAATTGTCTATTGATTTGTCAGGTGACCTCGTCAGTGCCAGGATTTTAATGCCACTTGATCCAGACTTTCCTGTGTTGGGAGGGAAAACTTTGCGAGCCAGTACGGGTGTTGAAATAGCTTACCATGACGGCAAGCCCATGGTGGTTCTTAAAGGT
>JAUXBW010000118.1 GCA_030619185.1 Methyloprofundus sp. | reverse complement strand
TGCTTAAGCAATGTCCTGCATCTATTACCCAGTCGCGCCATGCGTGCAGATGCCCTGGCGCAATATATGTTAAAGAAACGCTGGCGGCACTGGTTTTTAGTCACCGGAAATACGCCTGAAGATGCTTTGTATGCCGAGGCAATCAAGCGCTCAGCTAAACGCTTTGGCATGAAAATCGTAGCAGAAAAAAAATGGCTACATACCTATGATGCCCGGCGTACGGCACAATCAGATATTCCGGTGTTTACCCAGGTTGATGATTATGATGTTTTGGTCGTCGCTGATGAACAGGGCTTATTTGGCGAATATATTAGTTACCGAACCTGGCTACCTCGCCCTGTTATTGGTACTCAAGGCCTGGTTGCCACTTCATGGCATCGCACCCATGAGCAATGGGGGGCAGTACAAATTCAAAATCGCTTTAAAGTCCTGGCTAATCGGCAAATGCTAGAGCAGGACTATGCCGCCTATCTTGCTGCACGTTCAATAGGCGAAGTCGTGACGCGCACTAAAAAAGTAGACGCACCTTCCATAAAAGCCTACTTACTAAGTGAGCGCTTTAAATTACAAGGCTATAAAGGCAGGCCGCTTAGCTATAGGAACTGGAATGGACAATTACGTCAGCCGGTTTTATTAGCAGCACCGACTTCATTGGTGACTGCCCCACCTTTAGAGGGCTTTTTACACCCCAAAAATGAATTAGACACACTAGGCTATGACAGCTTAGAAACTCAATGCCAATAGGAAAGGAAATGATTGTTAGAACACTTATTAGCACAGCTCTGTTAATCCAGTCACTCGCAGTGAGCGCAGAAACTGTTTTTGTCAGTTTAGAAAAGGATAATGCCATCGCAGTCGTAGATCCTATTGCAGGCAAGCTGATTAAAACAGTGCCTATAGGGCAAAGGCCACGCGGCATACAATTAAGCCCCGATGCGCAAACGCTCTATGTTGCAACCAGTGATGATGATACTGTGCTAGTGCTGGATGCTAACACCTTAGCTGAAAAAGCCAGACTACCTTCTGGAGAAGATCCGGAAACTTTTGCTCTTAACTCATTGGGGACGCGTATGTATGTTTCCAATGAAGATGATAATCAGGTGACAGTGATAGATTTGCAAACTAAACAGGCAATACAGGCTATTGCTGTAGGTGTAGAGCCTGAAGGTATTGCTGTGAGCCCTGATAATCAATGGATCGTCAGTGCTTCTGAAACCACTAATATGGTGCACTGGATCGATGCAAAAACGCATGAAATCAAAGCTAATACTTTAGTCGACCCGCGACCTAGAGCTTTAAGCTTTACAGCGGATGGACAACAATTATGGGTGACTTCAGAGATCGATGGTACTTTAATGATTATTGATGTCGCCACTAAAGAAATTAGCCAGCGAGTTCATTTTGCTGTGCCAGGTGTAGGCAAAGAAAAAATCCAGCCAGTGGGTGTCGTAGTGGATAATAAACGGCAGTGGGCTTATGTAGCACTAGGGCCAGCAAACCGGGTTGCAGTGGTTAATGCACAAAGCTATGCGGTAGAAAAATATCTGTTAGTGGGTGCGCGAGTATGGAATTTAGCCTTCTCGCCTGAGCAGCAGCGTTTGTATACCACCAATGGCGTGAGTCATGATATATCAATTATAGACCTAGCTGAGCATAAAGTGACTAAATCCATCGCCGTAGGGCGTTATCCCTGGGGCGTAGCAGTTAAACCCTAAAGCGCCAATGTAGGGAGGGCTTTAGTCCGCTATTCCCTTGCGCTTAAATCAAATTTATCTTTTACATTATCAGGATATAAATGGCTAATCATTTAGCACTGGAAATAACCGACTTAAATTTTTCTTATGGGAAAAAACAGGTTCTGCATGATTTGAGTTTAACGGTTGCAGCAGGGCAGTGTTGCATATTACTCGGGCCGAATGGCGCGGGTAAAAGCACGTTATTTTCCCTTATTACCCGCCTGTATGCTCATAAACAGGGTGATATACAGCTTGCCGGGTTTAATGTCCAGAGACAATCCTTAAAAGCATTGGCACAACTAGGCGTGGTATTTCAGCAAACAACGCTGGATCTGGATTTAACGGTGCAGCAAAATCTGCGCTATCATGCCGCTTTGCAGGGAATCAGCAGAAAAAAAGCTAATCTGGGTATACAGGAGCAATTAGAGCGCCTGGGTATGTATGCACGACGCAAGGAAGTTGTACGTCAGCTTAATGGAGGGCATAGACGGCGTGTAGAGATAGCCCGCGCCTTAATGCATAAGCCCAGCGTGCTGTTACTGGATGAGCCAACCGTAGGGCTGGATGTGCCGAGTAGACAAGCTATCGTTGCCCATGTGCATCAACTCGTTGAGGATGACGATATAGCGGTACTCTGGGCGACACATTTAATGGATGAAATCTATGCTTCAGATAAAGTAGTGCTGATTCATCAGGGAGCGGTTAAAGCACAAGGCGCGATGACGGATATTATGCAACAGGCACAAACGGATAATATCAACGATGCTTTTTTTAAATTAACTCAGGGAAAAAGCTAATGCGCCTATTTCATTACTGGTTTGCCCTCTGGGGTATTGTTTCTCGAGAGTTGTTACGCTTTGTAAAACAAAAAGAACGTTTTCTGTCCGCGTTGGTTAGACCCTTGATCTGGTTGTTTGTTTTCGCTGCTGGTTTTAGGGCGGCATTAGGCATTGCCATTATTCCACCGTATGAAACCTATATACTTTATGAAGTGTATATTACTCCGGGCTTGATCGGTATGATCCAGCTATTTAATGGCATGCAAAGCTCCTTGTCCATGGTCTATGATCGGGAAATGGGCAGTATGCGCATATTGCTGGTTAGCCCTTTACCTCGCTGGTATTTATTATTATCAAAACTTTTGGCAGGGGTTTTTGTTTCCATATTGCAAGTCTACGTATTTTTGGGTATCGCCTGGTTTTATGAAATACAGGCACCCTTAGAGGGTTATTTATGGTTGTTACCCGCTTTGGTGCTTTCAGGGTTAATGTTGGGTGCCTTAGGCCTGTTACTCTCCTCTTTTATTAAACAACTGGAAAATTTTGCCGGGGTGATGAATTTTGTTATCTTCCCTATGTTTTTTATGTCGACTGCGCTGTACCCCTTATGGAAGCTACAGGAATCCAGTGAATGGCTTTATAAACTAGCAGAATACAACCCTTTTTCACAAGCCGTTGAGTTTTTGCGCTTTGCTCTCTATGCACAATTTAATCAACAGGCTTTCATCTATACAGCAGTTGCATTTGCGCTATTTTTGATACTTGCTATCATAGGCTATAATCCTTCCAAAGGAATGATGCAACGAAAAGGGCGTTAATTTCGTGGAAATGAAGGGTGCAGCATGTTTGCGGCAAAGTGTATTAAAACTTACGACTTTATTTAGGCGCATGAAATGCAACTAAATAATAAAAATAATTAACTAGCATAATGAGGAGCTACATATGAGTGAAGATAAATCGACTGATGAAGTCATAGAAGATATTAAAGAAACAGTTGAAGATGTTGTTGAAGACGTAAAAGAAACTGTTGAAGATATTGTAGAAGATGTGAAAGAAACGGCTGCAGACGCGGTAGATGCAGTAGAAGAAGCAGTCGATAATGCTAAACCTGCTCTCATGAAGCTAAAAGAAGAAAACCCTAAAGTGTTTTACGGCGCAATTGCAGGTATCGTCATTGTTCTGGGGTTTATTTTTTTATCAGGCGGTAGTAAAAGTGTAAAACAACATGCTCCAACGGCTGTTTCAATTGGTCAGTCGTATACTTTAAAAGCACCTAATTCGGTGGGTGAGACAACGCTAAAAATTCTTAAAGTGCCTGGCTCAATGGCATCATTTGATAACCCTGAAGATGTCGTTTGTAATGCGCCAGCTGGAACTCTTGTTACAGCCAGAGGCTTTCAGGATGCATTTGGCAAATCACAGCTTTTTGTTCAAGTAGAAATACAGCAGGAAGTAGCAGATTGTCGCCAGGGAGCTAAAGGTTGGACGCTAAAAAATAATTTAAAATAATTGGTCGGAGATATTGACAGAAATCAGAATATCTCTATAATAAGCAATTCAATCAGAGCGGGAATAGCTCAGCTGGTAGAGCACAACCTTGCCAAGGTTGGGGTCGCGAGTTCGAATCTCGTTTTCCGCTCCAAAAAGATTTAAAAAGCCGCGTAACTCGCGGCTTTTTTTATTTCAATGATAAGGCTGCGTAGCAAAGTGGTTATGCAGTGGCCTGCAAAGCCATCTACAGCGGTTCGATTCCGCTCGCAGCCTCCATATACTTCCTGCAGTACAAGATTCAGGAATAGAGCACGAGCTTTACTCTGTTTGGTTCAGAAAAAAAACAATAAGCTTTTGATGTAATAATCCTGTGCTAGTGAGTTAAAATTGGTGTTGGGCGATGTAATGGTAGGGTTTTACTATTTCACTAATCCATTAGCAGGTCTTTTTACTAAAAATGCATTACACTTTTAGTTGACTCCAGGACTCTTCAGGCGTTCATTTATTCTAGGTCAACTTCTACAAATTCTCCTATATTTATCACTGTTTCAGAACTTTCCGCATCATCTTGCAGCATCGGTTCTTTATCAACATCTATAAACTCCCCAATATCAATCACTTCTCCTGGTTCTTTGGTATTATTTTGAGGCGTTGTCTCAGCATCAACATCAATAAACTCGCCTATATCGGTCTCTGTATCTTCAGCGTCATCCAGGAACATTGATTCAGCATCAACATCTATATACTCACCCACTTCAATGACTTCTTGTTGCTCATCTTCGTCCTCACTTCCGGGCAGAAAAAGAGGCTCATCATCAAATTCAGAATCAGTCATTAAAGACTTCGTATCATTATTTATAATTGCCTTTTTTAGGGAGGGGCGGGTAATCAGTTCTTGTTGAAATTGTACGGTTGGTGATTGATTTGATAACTCGCCATCACCCCTGAATAAAGTAAGAGTAAGTGCAAAAATTGTAAATAATAAAATCAGGAGATAGGAATACTTAATTTTCATGGTTTGGCTCTATCAAATTTAGCATCTACCCATATACAGTACTACCGTCCCCAGCACTCAACCTTACCGTTTGAATTTGTAAAGCAGGTATGGCCAAAGCCTGTTTCAACAGGTGGTTCACTGTTACTTACGGTGATATCCAGAGTTTGCTGAGGTGATGCATCGTAGTTTGCATCTCCCGCTTGGTTAGCAGTAATGGTACAAGTTCCTATTGTCAATAGTGTGACAGTGGTACCTGACACAGTACAAATGCTGGGTGTAATGCTGGCATAAACCACAGGGCTGGAACTTGGGCTAGGGGTTGCACTTAAGCTAGTTGTGTCCCCGGTAAAGGCAGACATAGGGCTAGATATAAAAGACGTAATGCTGGCCTTGAGTACACTAAAGCTTTGGCTTACATCTGTAGCAGGTTGGTAATTGCTATTCCCCGCCTGACTGGCTCGAATGGTACACGCCCCTGTGGTAATTATACTCACAGTCGCGGTATTTACTGTACAAACTCCAGTAGTATCACTAGAAAATTTTACAATTAAACCTGAATCCGCACTGGCGCTCAGGAGGAAATCAGTATCGCCATAGGTTTTATCTGTCAGTGGCGTAAAGCTAATACTCTGAGTTTCTTTTGGTTTTGAAGAGTTAGGAGTGTTGCTTATTGAAGTAAAGGCATTTATCCGTTTCCCAGTTGCTGTTTTGCCAGATAAAGTGGGTAGGGGGTCTCCGTGATCCAGAATCAAAGCCTTAAGCTCAGCAACTGTCAGAGTATTGTTTTTAGAAAGAATTAATGATGCCAGGCCAGTGACATGCGCTGCCGCCATCGAAGTACCACTACCGTAGGCATAAGTAGAAATATTTTTAGGGGCAATACAACTTACCTCAACATTATCAATAGTGACTCCATCAAATACGTTTGAGTCATCGCTCAGTAAACGAAACCTGATGTAAACATTAGCTTGTCCATCCATGCTATCTAGGGGAGCAGACACAAACCATGTCTGAGTATCATCAAAAAAACTGGCAGTCTGTATGGGTGAAAAATTATTTCCATCAGTGGAAGCTTCAATTATCAGGAAATCAAAGTCCGTTTCTAAGCTAGCTGTTAAAGTATAATCTAGTGTACAGCCTGATAAGTGGCTAAGCTTAAATGCCGGACTCCTCGCCCAGCTGTCAGAATTATTTTGATAGTCATCACCCGCGCTATCGGTTAGTTCAAAGCTGGAGCCGGAACCAGTAGTGCTCCAGTTGGTGCCAGACCCGCCAGTAAGCCAGTCAGAAATATCGCCATCATTGAAGTTATCTTTCCAGACTATTTTTACTTTAGGCTCAGTACTGAAGATATTAACGCCAGGGGCGGCGACATCAACTGAATTAGTACCATAATTAGAAAAGTCGGCTAAGGCATCATTTGCATCTGTTGCAGCGACTGAAATAATATTGGCTAGCGTATAATCACTAGGGTATTGAGGAATTCCACCGTTATCTGTCGCGTTATTTCCTGCTGAAGTAACAAATAATACTCCAGCGTCACCCGCTGCCTCAATTGCATCTCTATAGATTTGACTATAATCAGGTCCACCCAGACTGGCATTGATAATATGAGCACCGTTTGCGATTGCATATTGGATTCCAGCAACAATATCAGAAGTAGTGCCCGAGCCATGAGTATCTAATACGCGCACTGGCATAATCCGCGCGTTCCAGTTGACACCGGTCACTCCCTTTGCATTATTGCCAATCGCTGCAATAATGCCGGCCATGTGAGTCCCATGCCCATTGAAATCATACGGGTCATTATCATCATCGACAAAATCCCAGCCTCTAACATCATCTTCTTTTCCATTGCCGTCTGAGTCTGTGCCATTCAGCGTTTCACTGCTGTTTGACCATATATTGGTCACTAAATCTTCATGATTCCAGGCAACACCACTACCAAGTACGCCTATTATTATATCTGGGGATCCTGGTGTGGTTGCCCAGGCTTGAGGTGCATCAATATCGGCATCTATGGTACCACTGCTAGCGTTTACTTCTTGCCCGGAATTATGTAATCCCCATAACTTTGCGAAATGTGTATCATTAGGTGTTACTGCATCAGTGGTAT
>JAUXBW010000188.1 GCA_030619185.1 Methyloprofundus sp. | reverse complement strand
CGACGCACGTAAATTTTTATAACGTATGCCTTTATCGCCTCGCTCAACTTGAAAGCAAGGCCGTAAAACCTGCTCTGTTTCGCGCACTGAATGATGAAATTCATGCCCTCTCATACCGGATGCTTCCTCACGATAACCTAAAGAAGCCAGTTTGCTTTGCATTTTTGAGCGATATGGCAGTATTTGCGCCATCGACCATTGTTTGCCAGTACGATCTATTAAAGCCTCGCCTAATAACATTGCACCGCCACATTCTGCTAGTACAGGCTTACCTTGCTCAATAAATGCGAGCAGAGATGGCCAGCTTTGCGATTGAGACAGACTTTCTGTAAATAACTCGGGATATCCCCCCGGCAACCACAGTGCATCTGCACTTTCGGGAACAGTATCACCCGCCATAGGCGAGAAAAACAATAGCTCAGCACCCTGCTGCTGTAAAAAATCTAAATTAGCAGGGTAAATAAAGCAACAGGCCGCATCTTTTGCGATAGCAATTTTTTTATTATTCAATAACCACCTTGATTCTGAAGTAGGGTATGCATACCCTACGTCTATAGCACCCGAAAATAAAGCTAGCAAATTTTCTTCTTCAGTATGAAAAAAAGGTAAAAAATCGGGCAATGTCACTTCAGAGGGCTGAACTAAGCCTAAATGTCGCTCAGGTAATTCAGGTGCATTTTTGTCCATCCAGGCAATTAAAGGCGGTTGTTGCTGCGCTTGTAAAACTTCGCGTAATAATTTCGCATGATGAGCACTGCCCACACGATTGGCGATAATTCCGGCTATCGTCACACCCATTTTCTCTGCATAATCAGAAAAGCCACTCACCATAGGCACAATAGAGCCACTCATCCCTTTAGCATCTATCACTAAAAAAACAGGCACATCTAAAGTTTTAGCCAATTCCGCACTAGAGCCACTGCCTCCCACGCCTGAACGACCATCAAACAAACCCATTACCCCTTCTATTATGCCAAACTCAGCTGTTTCTGCCTGGTTAGTAATCAGCTGTTTAGACAAATCTGTGCCAATCATGCGGGTATCGACATTATAGGAAAGCCTACCTGTCACCGCTTGATGCCATAAAGGGTCTAAAAAGTCAGGCCCCGCCTTAAACGACACGACATCTCGTTGCTGCGCTTTTAAATACTGTAATACAGCCAGCATAATCGTGGTTTTTCCACAACCCGATTGAGTCCCCGCCAATAATGCTAACTTCATATACCTCTACCTGAGTTTCGTATAACTTTCAGCTAATCACTAAAATTCTTTGTAGCCCGTTATGGAGCATGCGGAATACGGGATATTCGTGCACTTTTTCCCCGCATTACGTAAACTTTATGCGGACTACGTTAGCATAAAATCTATTCATAAATATTTTTCAAGATTGCGGATAACCCGTTACCTGTATATATCTAACTATTAAACTCAAAGTCATCATACCGTTTATTGTAATCGCACTCAAAGACTCTATTTATGCAACCCTCACACTGATACAATACACAGCTTTTAAGCCATTCCCTAGACACCTTATTAAATGGACGTAAATCAGAAAATAGCCGAAGAATTATCCGTCAGCCAACAACAAGTTAATGCCGCAGTTACCCTATTAGATGAAGGTGCAACTGTGCCTTTTATCGCACGTTATCGTAAAGAAGTCACGGGGGGGCTAGATGACATCCAGTTACGTCTATTAGATGAGCGCTTAATCTATTTACGTGAACTGAATGCACGTCGTGAAACCATTCTAGAAAGCATCGCAGCACAAAAAAAGCTCACACCTGCTTTAGAGCTCACCATTAAACAGGCAGAGACCAAAACCCGCCTGGAAGATTTGTATTTACCCTACAAACCAAAGCGCCGCACCAAAGCACAGATAGCCCGTGAAGCGGGTTTAGAGCCTTTGGCAGATGCTATTTTAGAGGATAGAAACTGCAATCCAGAGCAAGTCGCTACTGCCTATATCAGTGTAGATAAAGCCGTTCCTGATACCGCCGCCGCCCTGAATGGCGCACGTCAAATCATTATGGAACGTATTGCTGAAGATGCCGAATTAGTCAGTACCTTACGTGAGCGAATCTGGCAAAAAGGTATTATTCAATCAGTTGTTGCCAAAGGCAAAGAAGCAGAGGCAGTAAAATTTAAGGATTACTTTGACTTCCAGGAAGCCATTAACAAAATCCCTTCGCATCGCGCCTTAGCCTTATTTCGTGGTCGTAATGAGAGTCTGCTAAACCTGACTTTATTGCCGGGCGCTGATGAAAAAGAAGAGCATCTACTTTGCGCACAGATTGTCGCGCGACATATCCAGGTTACCGATACCAGCAAAGCCGCTGATGCCTGGCTAGCTGAAACAGCACGTTTTGCCTGGAAAGTTAAATTATTCACCCGCATTGATCTGGACTTAAAGCAACAGTTACGCGAAGCCGCCGAATTAGAAGCTATCCGTGTTTTTGCCAATAATCTAAAAGACTTATTACTGGCAGCTCCTGCCGGACCTAAAGCGACTTTAGGTTTAGACCCTGGCATCCGGACCGGGGTAAAAGTCGCCGTTGTCGATAGCACAGGGAAATTGCTGGCGACTGATACTATTTACCCGCATGCTCCCAGAAACCAATGGGATGCGTCAATAAACACGCTAGCCAAATTGATAGCCCAGCATCAGGTAAAACTGGTTAGCATAGGTAATGGCACAGGCTCCAGAGAAACCGACCAACTGGTTGCCGATTTAATGAAACAACATAAAGACCTGAAATTCAGCAAAATTACAGTTTCCGAAGCGGGTGCTTCAGTTTATTCCGCGTCCGAATTGGCCTCCAAAGAATTTCCAGATATAGATGTTTCATTGCGTGGCGCTGTCTCCATAGCCCGCCGCCTACAAGATCCGCTCGCAGAACTGGTCAAGATAGAACCCAAATCGATTGGTGTTGGACAATATCAACATGATGTAAACCAGATTCAATTAGCCCGTGGCCTGGATGCAGTCGTCGAAGACTGTGTAAATGCCGTTGGAGTCGATGTTAATACCGCTTCTGCCGCATTACTGAAACAGGTTTCCGGCTTAAGCAATACTATCAGCCAGAATATAGTTTCATTTCGAGATGAGCAAGGAGCATTTACCAATCGTAAGCAACTGAAAAAAGTACCCCGCTTAGGCGAAAAAGCGTACCAACAAGCGGCTGGGTTTTTGCGCATTATGAATGGCAACAACCCACTGGATGCCTCATCGGTACACCCAGAAGCCTACCCAGTTATTGAAGATATTGTGCAAAAAACAGGCACAGCTATAGATCAGTTAATTGGTAAACAAAGTTTCCTACGCAACCTAAAAGCAGCTGACTACAGTAATGAGTTGTTCGGCTTACCCACTGTTACAGATATTTTGCAGGAACTGGAAAAACCAGGCCGTGACCCCCGCCCTGAATTTAAAAGCGTTACTTTTAAAGAAGGCATAGAAAAAATAACTGACTTGAAAGAAGGGATGACTTTAGAAGGTGTAGTCACTAATGTTGCCAATTTCGGTGCTTTTGTGGATATTGGAGTGCATCAAGATGGACTCGTGCATATCTCACATTTAGCTGATGTGTTTGTTAAAGACCCACGCGATGTGGTAAAAACCGGCGAGATGGTTAGGGTTAAAGTGCTTGAAATCGATATCGCGCGTAAGCGCATTGCTTTGTCGATGAAAAAGGAAGTACCTGCAGAGAGTAAAAGTGGAAAATCTGACAAAGCCCAAGCAAGAACAACTCATAAACCCAGGCAAAAAACTGTACCCGCTCCAGCACAGGGTTCTATGGCCGACGCATTCGCCAAGGCCCTGAAAAAATAGACAGCTAACTAGTGTTTGAGGCTGTAATTATTTGCCGAATATCTACAAGCGCACCATTCGCTATTAATAAATAAACCGATCAATCACAACGAACAATCAAGGCGTGGTCTGATTAAGCATGGGGGGAAGTTAGCTTCTTTTTGCATTAATATTCCCCGCCTTCTAAACGACAAAAGGAGTGCCTAAAAAACAGTATGTTATAAGCCTTGTCACTCCCGAAGTCTTTTATCGGGAATCTTTGTTTAAGTCACGAGATTCCTGCAAAAGACATGCAGGAATGACGAATGTAGCTGAGAGTTATGGGTAACCAGGGAAATGTATAACTTAAGCATCCCTGTATAACCACATTATCTCACCTCCTTGGTCTGGTATCCCTACCGCTGTATTTTATCCCTGTTTCCCAAAAAGCATCCTTCACTTCCATTACTTATCCTAAAAAGCCAAAGCCCATCCGTTTGCTTTGATACGGCTATCCTTGCCTCCCTGCTTATACTGTTTTTCCTAAACAGTTCCTTAGGGACGAGAATTCAATAATACCCGAGTCTGACTTGTCTTTTGACTTCACAGCCGCGCCAGAACAACAGTTGCGTAGCTCGCTATGCGCCTGTAATTCTAACGCGGCTGTGAAGCCAAAATCCTACGTCAT
>JAUXBW010000086.1 GCA_030619185.1 Methyloprofundus sp. | reverse complement strand
GCATCTTGCCTGCTTAAATTAGATAAATCACTTTCATTGACTTCTGCAGCGGCTAATTTATCGTCAACTTGTTGCAATTCCTCGCGACAAGCCGCTTGCTGTTGCTGTGCCTGCTTAATCTGCGCCTTTTTCTCAGCCACACTATTAAGACCCGGCTTAAAAGCCAAAACATCTGCAGAATTAGCAATCGTATTTAAATCGGTTTGTGCTTGAATAATTTTCTGCTGATCTTCTGCCTGTGTCCGCTCTAAATGACTAATGCTTTGTGCTAATTTCTGTAAGCCCTGCAAACTCGCCTGTAACTGCAACAAATCAGTATTTTCCTGCTTTAATTCAGTCAAGGTAAGTTGCTGATCTGCCAAATCCAGTTCAGCAGCCTCACGCTGAGCATCTGACATCAAATCAATCTCATCCAGGCGCACCTGCAAGCTTGCTAATTGTTGTTCTGCCTGTTTTGTCAATACATGAATCTGCTGCTTATAATCAGCATAAATATCGTGGCTGATAATACTTTCCAGAATATCCAGACGTTCAGCATCCAGGGCATTTAAAAAAGCTGCAAAATCCCCTTGAGCAAGCATAATTGAGCGACTAAAACGACGAAAATCCATGCCTGTAATTTCAGTATTAAAAGCTAATACCTTATGCGCTTCCCGCTCAATAACCTGATCTTCACCATTAACATGGACCAATTGCATTTGCGCTGCCAATACCTTACCTTCAGGCTCGGCATCCTGGCGTTTAACCTGCCAGCTAGAACGATACTTCTCATCGTTCACTATAAATTCGACTTGCGCAAAGCACACCGTCGTATTTTTTGTCATCACATTTTCAGCAGGCTTCTTAAAGCGAAACGTCTCACCATATAAAGCCAGAGTAATCGCATCTAAAATACTGGTTTTACCAGAACCATTCGGTCCGGTAATCGCAAATACACCCGCATCCGCAATAGGTGCTTTGTCAAAATCAATTCGGGTTTCACCGGCTAGCGAATTAATATTATTAAAATAAACATTCAGTATTTTCATAACATAATAATTTGTATGTATTTTTATTATTCACGCAACTCAACAGAACCCCTCTCTAATGCTGTCATTAATTGCGTATATATGACATATTTATCCATTATAAATGAAAAAACAGCATTTCAATGATTATCAGCAAAAACGTCCTCGTGTTTTTTTTAAAATATAGCCTGCTATACTTCGCGCGATCACGGTTACACTATTATAACGCGCTATTTTTTATCGAAACAAGGCTCTAAAACCGGTATATATCTGGCTACGCAACCCTGTCAGTATCATAGCTACAGCGAAAATTCAGACTTTAATAATCTACTTTAAAACCAAAATATACACTTATGGATAACATCTTAAATATTACCAATGGTGATAGCGCAGTAAATATTATGCGCCTGGCAGGCATTCCCGGCGTTTTCCTTCCCTGGCAGGATGTTTTACACGACGGCCCGGTACCCGATAATCAAATATTAGAAAAATTATCCAGCATCCGTGCCCGATTTATTGCTGACTGTGGCTGGGGAAAGTTTGCAGAAATTAATAAAGATTTCATCCAGAGAGATAATCAACTAAAAACATATCATCACTATGAGAAAATTATATTATGGTTTGAGCATGACTTATATGATCAGTTACAAATACTGCAAATATTAGACTGGCTACAACAAAACCCCGCACCAGATACAGAGCTATCAATAGTCTGTACTGATCAATATTTAGGTACGCAAACTCCCAGTGAGCTAGCTGCTTTACTTGAGTTTGAACAGCCTATAAATAGACAACACTTACAACTTGCGACTAAAGCATGGGCTGCATTTCGTTCAAGCAACCCAGAAAAGTGGGCTGAACTATTAAATGATGACACCTCGGCACTGCCTTTTTTACAGGGAACTATCTTAAGATTACTCGAACAGTACCCGAGTACTTTAAATGGTTTATCACGTACTGCACATAAAGCACTAGAACTCATCTACCACACACAAAAACGTCCCGAAGAAATATTTCAGCTTTATCAGCAAACGGAAGAACGCCGGTTTCTGGGCGATTTAAGTTTTTGGATGATTCTCAATGACTTTTTACAATCTGCGCCACCTTTAATAACCCAGTTAGCCACAAAAGCAAAAACAATAACTATCCCCTCTGCGCCAAAGCAGACCCTAAGCATGACAGCAGCAGGCGAGGAAGTATTAGCAGGGAAAGCAAACTGGCTGGAAATAGCCCCGTTAGATCACTGGATTGGGGGCGTACACTTAACAACGAATAATGTCTGGTACTGGAATGCCCGTTCTCACTCACTCAATCGAACTGTTAATCTTAAAAAAATCAGTTGAGCGGATTGTGTGGAAAAAATGGGCGTGAAAGACAAATAATCGCTCGAAGAGAATGGTGACTCCCTTGTTGCTCTCCATTCAAATGGGTGCGACTATAAGTGAAGTAAATGTGATATGTAATACTGTAGAGCGGACTTTATTTCTTAACAATACTTGCCCAGGCTGATAACCAGGCATCACCTTCGTAATAGTCGGCCTTCTTCTTAAGAGATCCTGTGAGAACTTGTTTTAAGGTATTTTCAATAATACCAAAAAAGTAACAGTATGCACGTTGACCATCAATCGCTTTGATCTCACCTGCTTTAATGCCACTTTGTAAAACTTTGATAATTTTTACAAAGGGCGGGGTCTCCATTATGCGCATTTCTTCAGGCAAGAACTCACTGATATTAAGCACTAATAGAAATGTCATCACTTCAGGTGCTTCATCGGTTAAACGAAACCATAAATCGACAATTTCTCTCAGTTGTTCCGATGATTTTCGGTTACGTCGACGGATATCGTCAATCGATACACTTAATCTATCAATAATCCATAGATATAAAGCCTGGGCTATTTCCTGTTTATTTTTAAAATGCTTATATATTCCGGCACTGGTTTTAACCCCCGAGAGTTCAGCAATTTCACTGAGTGATGTATTAAAATAACCTTTTTCTGCAAATAATTTTAAAGCTGCCGTTAAAATGTCATTACGCAGTTGTTCTTTGTCTTTCTGTATTTCCTGATCCATGTTGTTTTTTTTAAATTCTTCCAGTCTATTATTAGTTTTCAATCCGTCATAGAGGTATAGGCAACCTTTAAATAACTCATCATAGACCATAGAGTTAATACTGCCGCGATATACAACACAACCAAACCGAAAAATTGCATGGAGATGCCCACAAATTCCTCATGATACAATAAGCAGCCAATGGCAATCATTTGTGCCGTTGTTTTCCATTTTCCAATTTGTGAAACTTTCACACTCGCATGCCGGCCTAATTGTGCCATCCATTCGCGTAATGATGAAATTGTAATCTCTCTGCCTATAATAATTGCAGCGGGAAGTGTCATCCAGATACTGCCTTCTGACTGTACTAATAAAACTAAAACGAAGGCAACCATAACTTTGTCAGCGACAGGATCTAAAAAAGCACCAAAGGGGGTTTCCACTTGCATTTTTCTGGCTAAATAGCCATCTAACCAGTCAGTGATTGCCGCTACTATAAAAATAAATGTAGTTGCAATATTAGAATATTCCCAGGGTATATAGAAAAAAATAGCCAATATGGGAATTAACGCTATGCGTAATAACGTGAGTAATGTGGGTATATTTATATTATCAATCATCTTGATGATGGAATGTATCGTATATTCGTTGCGCTAATTGCCGGCTAATTCCATCTATACTACAAAGTGCATCGACTCCCGCGCGGGAAATCCCTTGCAGACCGCCAAACTGCTTTAATAAAATCTGTCGTCTTTTAGGCCCTAAACCTGCTACCGCTTCTAAAACTGATTCTTTTTTTGCTTTACCCCTGCGGGCCCTATGTCCTGTAATAGCAAAGCGATGCGCCTCATCTCTGATATGCTGGATAAGTAATAACCCGCTGGCTCCTGGCCTTACATCAATAGGCTGCTCCTGTCCCGGTAGGATCATTTTTTCCATACCTGCTTTTCTGTCAGGCCCTTTAGAAACACCGACTATCATAACACTATTTACCTGTAATTCCGCTAATGCCTTTTCAGCTTCATTAACCTGACCTTTACCACCGTCTATAAATAATATATCAGGGGCTTCATGCTCACCGTTCACTAAGCGTTTAAAGCGCCGGGAGACCGCCTGGTATATTGCGGCATAATCATCACCCGGGGTAATTCCAGTAATATTAAAACGTCGATAGGCGGACTTTACCGGCCCTTCGCGGTCAAATACCACACAGGATGCGACCGTATAATCACCTTGTGTATGGCTGATATCGAAACATTCTAGGCGTTTAGGCATTTCCTGACAACCAAGCTCTTCCTGTAAACTCAAAAACCGCGCGTAAATGCCTTGTTTATCTGATAACCTGGTTAATAAGGCATTTTCCACATTCACACAAGCCATCTGCAACCACTTGGCTCGGTCACTGCGCACATGGGGAGAAATTGTCACTGCATGTCCAGCGTGTTCGGCCAATACCTCGATTAATAAATCCATTTCTTCAGGTTTATGACTGACAATTAATTCATAAGGGACATTTTTATCCAGGTAATATTGCGCAATAAAGGCCTGCAAGATATTTTCCGGCGTATATTCAGCACTTATTTTAGGAAAAAATGTTTTATTACCCAGGTTTTGTCCATTACGAATAAAAAAAATCTGTACACAGGCAATCCCCGCCTTGGTAGCACAGGCAACAATATCAACATCACCCCGCTCACCATGCACATAGTTCTTCTCTAAAATAGTGCGTAACTGGCTGATTTGATCTCTGACTGTTGCAGCCTGTTCAAACTCCAAATCGCTAGCCAGTTCATCCATATTATGCACCAGTTTATCAATCAATAAACTGCCCTTACCCTCTAAAAACAATCGGGTGTTATTGACATCCTCACTATATTCTTGCTGCTTAATTAAGCCGACACACGGTGCAGTACAACGCTCTATTTGATGTTGTAAACACGGTCTGGAACGGTTTTTATAATAGGAGTCTTCACATTGGCGCACGGGAAAAATCTTTTGTAATTGCTTTAAAGTTTCCCTGACAGCGCCTGCGCTGGGATAAGGCCCATAATAGTTGCCTTTTTTCTTTTTTGCACCACGATGTGAAGTAATTTGCGGAAATTGTTGTTCAATAGAAAGGTAAATAAATGGGTAGGATTTATCGTCCCTTAAACAAATATTATAGCGTGGTTTATGCTTTTTAATCAGTTGACTTTCAAGTAGTAACGCTTCACCTTCGGTATGCGTGACCGTGACCTCAATACGCACAATTTTTGCCACCATCACCTGTTGCTTGGGAGATGCTGCGCCTTTTCTAAAGTAACTTGAAACGCGGTTCTTTAAATTTTTAGCCTTGCCTATATAAACAATCGTGTCCTTGTCATTGAGCATTTTATAGATGCCCGGCAAACGTGTTAGATTTTTTAAGAAATCTTCTATATCGAATGCCTGTTGCTTGCCATCTACTTCTTCAACTATTGTCATTTATTTTTGCCATAAAGAGCATAAGGCTAGAAAAAGGCTATAGAGTCCTATCGTATCGTGTCGGAGCAGTGTGGTTAGTAAAGATCTTCTGCAAAGGGTAACCGTGTCACTAGCTCATCCCATTGGATAAGCACATTATCCAGAACTGTAATTGCCGTTGCGCCCGATAGTTCAACAACTCTAGGCTTCGAAAATTCTTTTCCTTCTAATAGATAAATGGTTAATACCTTATCTACCGGATGAACCAGCCAATATTCACGCACACCATGGCGTTCATATAAATCACGCTTTTTTATTTGGTCATGGCTGGCAGTAGCGGGCGATAAAACTTCCAGCACCCAGTCTGGTGCCCCTCGTACCCCACGACGATCTAATTTGTCTTTATTACAAACAACTAATACATCAGGTTGTACCACTGTATTAACCTGTTCATTCGCTTCATCTTGCTGTTGATCCAGCCGCACATCAATAGGTGCAATAAAAGCCCGGCATTTTTTACCTTCTAACGCTGTACGTAATTGAAAATAGATATCACCGACTACTTCTTGATGTTCTATATTTGGCGCAGGAGCCATAAAATAAGCCTCTCCATCAATCAACTCATAGTTATTATCTGCCCATTGCAGATAATCGGCGTAATTATGATGGACAGTATCTTTGAGTGCTAAGCCCATAATCATCCCTCTCTGGTTTATTGAAATTAGATCGTTAGTGTAAACGCTTATCAAACAATCAGCCATAAAAAAAGGGTCTTGCGACCCTTTTTTATACTGGAGAATAAAAAATGCTTAGCTTGCTTCTTTCTCCACTTCTTTCATACTTAATCTTACCCGGCCCTGGCGATCAATTTCCAGGACTTTTACTTTAACAATATCACCTTCCGATAGCTTATCGCTGACTTTATCAACATGCTCATTAGTGATTTGTGAGATATGTACCAGACCATCTTTACCAGGAAGAATAGTCACAAATGCACCGAAATCCATTAAGCGGGCAACTTTACCTTCGTAAATTTTACCTACCTCAACTTCGGCAGTAATTTCTTCAATAATTTTCCGGGCTGCTTCACCCGCTGCTTTATCAACAGAAGAGACATTAATGGTTCCATCATCGGTTAAATCAACATTTGCCCCCGTTTGCTCGGTAATGCCACGAATGGTTGCTCCACCTTTACCGATTACTTCACGAATTTTACTAGGGTCAATTTTAAAGGTAATGATTCTTGGTGCATAATCAGACATCTCTTCACGAGTTGTAGATAATACTTTGTTCATTTCACCTAAAATATGTAACCGCCCTGCTTTTGCTTGCTCTAACGCAGTACTCATGATTTCAGAGGTGATACCATCAATTTTGATATCCATCTGTAAAGCAGTAATACCCTGCTCAGATCCAGCCACTTTGAAATCCATATCACCTAAGTGATCTTCATCACCCACAATATCAGACAGAACTGCAAAATTATCGCCTTCTTTAATCAGGCCCATTGCGATACCCGCAACAGGTGCTTTAAGAGGCACACCCGCATCCATTAATGCCAGGCTAGTTCCACAGACAGAAGCCATAGAGCTAGAACCGTTTGATTCAGTGATTTCAGATACGACACGAATGGTATATGGAAATTCAGCCATATCAGGCATCACCGCCGCAACACCTCGTTTTGCTAACTTACCATGACCAATTTCACGGCGCTTAGGTGAGCCGACAAAACCAGTTTCTCCAACACTGTAGGGAGGGAAATTATAGTGCAACATAAATGGCTCTTTATATTCGCCAGCTAAGGCATCAATAATTTGCGCATCACGCTCAGTTCCCAGTGTTGCAACAACCAGGGCTTGCGTTTCTCCACGAGTGAATAATGCAGAACCATGGGTGCGAGGTAAAACCCCAGTACGTACAGCAATCGGTCTCACAACATCTAAATCACGACCATCTATACGCTTTCTATCACTTAAAATAGCCGATCGTACGACTCTTTTTTCGATTTCTTCGATAATGTCACGAATTGCAGACTCTTCGTATTGCTCATCCGCTGTTAATTTTTCTACAACGGCAGCCCGGATATCACTTAAAGTATCCTGACGCACTAATTTTTCAGCGATTTGATACGCAGATGCAATAGAGGCTTCTACTTCTGTAGTAACCAGTGCTTCTAATTCTATATTGGCAGCGGGTGCAAGCCACTCATATAGAGGTGCATTCACTTCAGCAGCAAATTCATTGATTGCGTTGATCGCAACTTGCATGTGTTCGTGGCCAAATAGCACAGAACCTAGCATGATTTCTTCGCTTAAATTATCCGCTTCAGACTCAACCATTAATACAGCGTGCTCTGTTCCTGCAACCACTAAGTTCAGTAATGAGCCTTCTAGCTGTTCTTTATTAGGGTTTAAAGCATACTCGCCGTCTATATAACCGACTCGCGCTGCGCCAATAGGACCATTAAAAGGAAGTCCAGATACTGCCAGAGCAGCAGAGGCACCTAATAGTGCAGGTATTTCAGGATCTACTTCAGGGTTTAAGGAAACAACCGTGATGATAATTTGAACTTCGTTAGTATATCCGTTTGGAAACAAAGGACGAATCGGTCTATCAACCAGACGACAGGTTAAAGTTTCGGTTTCTGTTGGACGGCCTTCGCGCTTAAAAAATCCACCCGGGATTTTTCCCGCCGCATAGGCTTTTTCCTGATAATTAACCGTTAATGGAAAAAAGTCACCCTTGCTGGCTTCTTTTTTACCCACGACTGAGACTAAAAGCGATGTGCCTGCGACATCAATCATGACTGCACCGCTAGTTTGGCGGGCAATTTCACCTGTTTCAATACTGACTAATTGTTGGCCATATTGAAATTCTTTTCTGATCGGTTTCAGATTCACTATTGTTTTTCCTTCGTATTAGAAATTGGATAGGTAGCGCTATATCCCGCAAACAAGGCAATAAAAAAGCGGTACATTGTACCGCTTTCATTATTTTTCTTTATTTACGTAGGCCTAGGCGAGAAATTAAAGATTTATAACGCTCACCGTCAGTTCTTTTTAGGTAGTCGAGTAACTTTCGACGCTGATTAACCATTCGTAATAATCCACGACGTGAATGATTATCTTTTTTATGTGCCGCAAAATGTGGTGTTAAATGATTGATATGAGCGGTCAATAAAGCAACTTGTACTTCTGATGACCCGGTATCTGTATCAGATAAACGGTATTCTTCAACAACTGCTTTTTTT
>JAUXBW010000010.1 GCA_030619185.1 Methyloprofundus sp. | reverse complement strand
TTATTTGACATAATCATGTTTTTATGCATTGTCATTTTTGCCGGCAAATTTTACGGAAATTATCAAAATGCACACTTATGATGCTTTGTCAAGTACTCGCAAGTCATTGAAATTAAAGTAAAACCTTAAGTGAATGCCATTGGCGTATTGGTTCCTGGGATAAGCCAATCATTGCCGGGGCGAGCACAAAGAGCTCACCCCCGGCATTCTGAACGGGCAATGACAAGAGGTTGCCCCTGTTGTTTATTGAATCACAAAATACAGAAAACTTTGTCCTCGTTGTAAATGAATCAAAAGCTGATTGTTTGATAAACTCGCGGCCTTCTTTAAATCTGTAAGAGTTGCTACCTCCTTTTTGTTGACGGCCAGGATAATATCTCCTTCCATTAAGCCGACCCGTGCAGAAGGGCTATTTGCTTGTATATCGGTCACCAGCAAACCTTTATTAACGCCTTGATAAGGCTGTTTCTTGCTTAGCTCTTTTAATGTAGCCCCTTTTAATAGTGGCATATTAGTAGAGGAAGCCATGAACTGCCCCGTAGTCGGGCTGCCGATCTGTGCCTTAACCGTCATGCGTTTACTGTTGCGAAAAAAATCGATAGTCACTTTTTCACCCGCTCGCTTTAAACCAATATTAGTGCGTAGCGAACTCGCACCGGTAATTTTTTTCCCATTCACGGCAACAATAACATCACCCGCTTTAATCCCCGCCTTTTCAGCGGCACTCCTAGGGCTGACGCGAGAAACCAAGGCACCTTGTTTACCTTTTAAATTCATAGCGCTGGCTAGATCGGAGCTTAAGTCCTGAATCTGTACGCCTAATAAGCCACGTTTAACCTCACCATGTTCCAGTATCTGGTTCATGATATTTTTCGCCATATTAATAGGGATGGAAAAGCCTATTCCCACATTACCACCTGAGGGCGCTAGAATTGCAGAATTTATGCCGATTAAACGACCGCGTAAATCTATTAAAGCACCTCCTGAATTTCCCGGGTTAATTGACGCATCAGTCTGGATAAAGTTTTCATACCCTTCAATGCCTAAATCAGTTCGACCTAAAGCACTGACCATACCAGAGGTTACTGTATGACTCAGCCCAAAAGGATTGCCAATCGCCACAGCAAAATCGCCTACCTGCAGTGTATCTGAATCTCCAAGAGGGATGCTGATCAAATCTTTGGCCCTGACTTGTAAAACAGCAATATCCGTTTCTGCATCAGTGCCTATGAGTTTGGCTTTTAATTTTTGCTTGTTTTGCAAAGTAACAAAGATAGTGTCAGCGTTAGCGATAACATGGTTATTAGTGATGATATAGCCTTTTTTTGCATCGACAATAACGCCTGAACCTATGCCTTGTGTTTGTCTTTCTCTGGGCATTTGAGGGGCAAAACGCCGAAAGAATGGGTCATTCATCATTGGGTGTTGCTGTACTGCCACTGTCCCTTGCGTGGAAATATTGACCACGCTAGGCAAGACATTTTTTAACATTGGGGCAAGTGTTGGTACTACTTGACTGGGTGAGAGAGGGTAACTCATATCAGGTGAGTCACTAAATGCCAAGGCTGGCTGAGTGATAATGCTGATGCTTAGAGCCAGGGTAAATAAAAGCTGTCGTTTTATATTCATATCTTTTTTACTAGTAAACTTAAAAGGAATAAAGGGGAAATCATTGGGCTATCTGTTGCTCCTAGGTTGTAACCCAGCAGGTATGCAGACTATTATTCCTATACTATAGGTAAAAATTAAAAAAACAAGGGCAAGAAAAAAGGCCTGGGAAATGACGAGATGCACTTGTAAGAAGCTGTAAAATAAGCGGTTATTTTATATAATACGTATTGTTTAGTATATTACTCAGGAATGTCTTGACCATGTTTGATTATTAAAATATAATGAAACCCTAATATGTATTTACTCAATACTATTAATCTAATAAAAATTATTTTTTGAAAGCTATTTTTAAATTTGAGGAAGAAAAATATGAAAGCAAAATTACTTATGGCAAGTGCGCTAGTTGTCTTTGTTACGGGCTGCTCTACCTTTGAGAAAGCACCCGTTGTCGTAGAAAAAGAAGCGGTATACAACGAAACACTGAACCCAAGACAAAAGGAATATCCCAACCATTTAGGGTTTAATGACTTGCATATTCAAGCGATTAGACACATGAAACCTGATACTCATGATGTTAACGATCCTAAATTACAAATGATTGTGCATCACCATTGTAAGGCCTATGACGATGGTACTTTTATTTGCTTAATGTTCCATTCAGGTATGAAGGACCAGGATAAGCCAATTGGTTTTGAATATATCATTACTACAGCGCAATATAACTCATTACCTGAAGATGAAAAACATTACTGGCATTATCACTTGGTAGAAGTGCCAAGAGCACATGCAACATTCCCTGATTTAACAGCTGAAGAAGCAGCAAAAATATTGCCAGCTGTAAACGAAACTTACGGTAAAGTTATTTATTTCAAAGATATGGATGATGAGTTTCCTTTAGGCGAACCGTATATTTTGATTGTTCAGGATATGCCAGAGCAAGACTAAGGTGATAGACTATTTTTCTAATTCTGGAGATGATGGGTTAAAGTAGTCTGGAATCTTGTTTGAAGCCCTTTTTATAAGGGCTTTTTTTGCATTACAATTAACCTTAGAGGGGCTACAGTCCGTACATCCCCCTCCGTTTATCAAACTATGGAGTAGAGAATGAAGATAATTAGCATCGGATTACTCTTGTTAATGCACACAGGATTGCTCTGCGCGAGTAATTTAAAGCCTAATAGCTTACTAGGATTGCCTAAGCTATCTATCCCAGCTGATAATCTACAATCGGCAGAAAAGATTGCTCTGGGTAAACAATTATTTAATGATAAACGCCTGAGCCTGGATGGAAGTATTAGCTGTGCCAGTTGTCATAACAAGGATAGGGCATTTACCGATGGGCAGCCAGTTGCAGTGGGAATCAAACAGCAAACCGGATTTAGAAATGCACCCACAGTGGTTAATGCTGCTTTTTACCAGGCATTATTTTTAGACGGCAGAGCAGGTAGCCTGGAAGATCAGGCGCTAGGCCCCTTTTTAAACCCTGTTGAACATGGTTTAAAAAACCGCCAGAAAATTGCCGATATAGTGAACCAGGATCCCTATTATCAGAAGCAATTTAGCGAGGTATTTAATGTAACTGACATCACAGCAGAACAGGTTGCACAGGCTATCGCGAGTTTTGAGCGTACCTTGATTGCTGGAAATTCAGCTTTTGACCGTTATTTATTTGGTCGCGACAGGCAAGCACTGACGACAAGTGAAGCGCGCGGAATGCGCCTGTTCAGGCGCAAAGGAAATTGCGCTAATTGCCATGAAATCAGTGGCAAAGATGCTTTATTTATGGATAATCGTTTTTATAATTTAGGCATTGGCTTTGCTAAAGTGAACTTACAAATAGCTGAATTTGTACAAACATTGAGAGCAGGAAAAAGTGTGCATGATTTTTCCTTTACAGATGCTCAGCAGGCGGAATTAGGACGGTTTAATGTTACCCATATTATTGCGGATATAGGCAAGTTCAAAACGCCGACACTGAGAAATATTGCTTTAACCGCACCCTATTTGCATGATGGTAGTGCAAAGACACTGGAAGAGGTTGTTGAGTATTATGATAAAGGCGGGGATAAAAATCCTTTTCTGGATTCAGCCATTTTTCCACTACATTTAACCGATCAGGAAAAACAGGATTTAGTGGCTTTTCTTAAAGCTTTAACCAGTGAGCAGTATTTACTTGAGGAGTGAGGATTTAATAATACCGGAAAGTACGGTGTTAGGTTTTAGTTTCACAGCAGCACTAGAAAAATTGCTACACAGTTTTAGGTGAAATATTTGTTTGTCTTTAGTGGTGTAGCAGCAGGCGCATAGCAAGCTACGTACTTCTGCTACATCGCTAAAAACGGATAAAAAGACCAGAAAAATTCAAACGGTTTTTTGACTTTCACGCTCAAATTTTCCACAAAATCTGTGCTCAACTGATGTTGTTAAGTTGCATCCTTGTTCCTTAGTCATGAGGAAGAGCTATTTTCTACAAGGAATTACTATTTTGATCATATGCATCTAATTGAATACCAAGTTGGCCGTCTTTATTGTCCTTTATTACGGGAGGAATCCAGGCGCTTAAACACTCACTGCTCTGTGTGCAAGGGTCAGTTAATGACTTTAAAAATTCCACCAGCAAATCGACTTGCATATCAGTTAAATGGGTTGGCTCCTGTCCTTGTCTAAAGAAGCTATTGGCATTTAATGCTTCTGTAGTATTGATAGACATTTGATCCAGATTACGGATACCTTCCTGGTCAAGTAAACTGGCATCTTCAGAAGCAATTGCAGCAGCATAGGATGCAATTGCAGCAGCAGGATCTAAGTGATGCTTAACGACCGCTTTTAATGTGGTATAGGCACCAGCATGAGACCATGGGCCGGTCATTTCAACATTAATTAATGAAGGTGTTCTAAAAGCAAATTTATCTGCTTCAACTACAACTCCATCAACCTTGGTTTCGCGTGCACGGCCTAAATCTTTAGAGCCATCAGCACCATCACCTTTTCCTGGGCCTATTTGCGGCATAGCTAGATTATGAAAGCCTTCATCGGTAAAGAAATCCCCCTGGTGGCAACTGGAACAACCAGCCCCACCTTTCGAGCTAGCCGTATAAAAGAGTAATGCTCCTTTTTTAGCTTCTAGTGAGAGGTCTGCTTTATCTTCGATATACAGTTTCCAGGGCGTATTAACAAAAGCTTGTGAACGCTCATATTCAGCAATGACCATAGAGACGTTTTGTTCGGTAATTAATTCTTCAGCAGACTTTTTAGTTTGTTCAGGAAATGCTAAACGAAATTTTTCCAGCCAGGAATCGCGGCTACTCTTGCTTAGTTCATTTGCTTCATCGCCATAACCACCCAGTCGACCGGCTAATAGATCTCTAATCATTTGGTTATTGTAACCAGTATGATCGAAACCTTTCATTTCCTCATTAGATGTTACGGGGAAACGCGCCTGTGCCTGTACAAGATTATTACCTGCTAGTGAATCTGCTTCACCAAATGCAGAGTCAGGAGTACGGATACCTGATTCACCAGCTCCATTAGCACCCGGTGTTTTATCCAGGCTTTCTACACGACCATCATGAAATTGAAACTTATCCCAGGCAACGACATTATAAGTCGTGGGTGCATTTCTGGGTACGGGTGGACCACCTTCAGGATTGTTTAGTGCACTATAATTAGTTCTTCCCAGGCCTAATAGGTCTGGGTCATCAGCCTCTACGCCGATAGGTAATGATAAATTGTCCCCCCCGCCTAATGCAGGGTGATGGCAGGCAACGCAAGCTGAATCAGAATCACCACCCAGAGATTTTGAAAAGAATAAATCCATACCTAATTGCGCTTTATCGCTACCAATATCAGGTACAGTACGACCTTGCAAGGGATCTCCTGTTAATTTGTTTTTCGATATGATGTTTCTTAGGTTTTTATCCAGTTGAATTTCGTGCATGTTTCCTGCGGAAGCTGAACTGATATAACCAGCCATACCCAATAGACTTAAACTTATAATTAATTTTTTCATTACTGTTTCTACTCTTAAAATAAGGTTAAAAAATTTGGTCAATCCATGACTTCTATTTAATGAATTGCAGAGGCAGTATAAATAATAAGAGTAGAAAAAATATTTCAAAAGGCAGTTAATTTGTAACAAAATGTAACAGCTTGTAACATTTGAATGACTTAGTGTAGCGGGCTGTATATCACGAGGAATAAGGGGTAGGTGATATCCCTTATTTATTCTATGGGGGTGTGGGGTATGCCGAATTTTAGCATATTGGAATATATTGATTTACTTGCTTGTGTTGTTGGTATGTATTTTGCTATATAGTTTCTTAAATCAGTAGTTTACTAGTGGCTTCAGTGTTGTAGTAATCAATTTGTAATTTGAGAATAAGGTAATATAAACTTGTCGAATATAATTAATAGTCTGAGTAGGTTATATGGCGCAAGAAATCGTGTTATATACCATAGTTTTATATTCGCCTGGCATAAAACGCTATTTTCAATAAAATAACAGGGTATGTAACCGTTTACTTCCCTTCTTGCTAAGGAGAGGAACTGCACGGTTACCACGGTTTCAAGCGCTATCATTGTATTGCCAACTGATTTTTTAGGTTGAATAGACCGATTATTCTATTTATAGCTTTGTATTTTTCTGCTAGTATTAAACTATCGGGTTAAATGTAGGGTAACGCTATGCCAGAATGTTCATTTTGTGGTACCACAGAACTGAAAGAATATCCTCTGTGTCATTCATGTGGCGCAATCCGGTATCCTGTAGAAAATAAAACTACGGATAAGAAAATTGCCAGTCGTCAGCAGAAATTAAAATTGTCTGCCTCTGTTGCTGCTGCAATTGTAACTCCGGGAGCTTTTGTTGTTCTCGCTTTGATGGGGGCTAACCATATCAATGCAAAAATTAAAAATCAGAAAATATAGAATATTTCATTTGTGATCTGAACGCATGCGGTATATTTCACGTATTGAATTGCGCTTAAGCGAGGATTTAATAATACCCGAAAGTTATAGCGCAGGATTTTGGCTTCCCAGTTGTGCAGGACAACAGGTGCATAGTTGCTCTATATCAAAGTTGTTTGCAACGCCTGCATGTTCGACCCCATCATGAACACCTACTCTCCTGCCTCTATAGCTTCCAGTCGCTTCCAGCGGTTAACGATATTACAAAAAATTTCGGCAGTTTGCTTAGCGTCATAGAGAGCTGAATGCGCTTGTTCATTATCCCAGTCCATACCCGCTTCTTTGCCAATTTTGGCTAATACTGTTTGTTTGTACATTAAACCGCCTAAGGTCGCGGTGTCGAAAGTGCTGAAAGGATGAAATGGACTACGCTTTATTTTCGTGCGGGTAATCGCTGCATTTAAAAAATTTATATCAAAATTTGGGTTATGGCCGACTAGAATGGCGCGTGTACATTGATTGCGCTTTACTGCCTGTTTAATGGGCAGGAATAATTTTTGTAAAGCTTCTTTTTCTGAGACTGCCATACGAAAAGGGTGGTATGGATCTATGCCGGTAAATTTTAGAGCTGATTGATCTAAAGTCGAGTTTTCAAATGGAATAATATGTGCGGCATGGCTTTCAGTAATCAGTAATTGTTCGTTTGCATCATATTCAACTATTACGGCTGCAATTTCCAATAATGGGTTTTTGTGCGCATCAAAACCTGCTGTTTCTATGTCAACAACGACAGGTAGGTATCCCCTAAATCGCTCATTTAATGGGTGTTCAACTGATTCCATGGTGCTAAATATTAAAATTTCTGAGTAAAAGTATGTTATGTTACGCGAAGTTTTTGTGCGGATAAACTTTTGCTAGTATTTAGATTAAGTAATGAGAAATATAATTAGAAAATATCACTTAGCCCTCGGGGTGGGGAGCTTGGCATTATTGCAAGCTTGTACCACTGTTACTCACCCTGATCCAGCTGACCCTTGGGAAGGAATGAACCGTGATGTTTTTGCTTTTAATGACCAGGTGGATAAATTTGTATTAAAGCCGGTTGCCAAAGGATATCAATGGATAACGCCCGAGTTTGTGGATGTAGGGATTAGTAACTTCTTTTCTAATTTAAAAGATATTGGGGTGAGTGTTAATGGCTTTTTACAGGCAAAGCCTAAAGAAGGCGGGATGGACGCTGCTAGATTTTTAGTGAACAGTACTGTAGGTATTGCTGGCTTTATTGATGTCGCAACCATGATTAAGCTACCCAAACATGAAGAGGATTTTGGGCAAACACTTGCTGTGTGGGGCGTACCAAGAGGTCCCTACGTTGTTCTGCCTCTTTTGGGGCCAAGTTCTATTCGGGGCGTGGGGGGGTACGCCGGTGATGCGGCCTTACACCCTCTAACATACACATTTTTCTTTGCTAATCCTGGTGTGTCCTGGGGAGCAGTGGGTATTCGTGCTGTCGAAGTTGTTGATGTCAGAGCAGATTTTTTGGGCGCAGAAGCGGTAGCCTCAGAAGCAGCGGTGGATCGATATATATTTTTCCGTTCTGCCTATACGCAACGCAGGGATTATTTAATTAGTGATGGCGCAGCCCAGACCCTGGATTTAGAAGGGATGGATGATGAAGATTTAGATGAGTCTTTATATGAGGATCTGGAGTAAGGGAGATGGAAACAAAAATCCTACCCAATATCGGACAGTTATTTATTTCCAGCTCCCTAATTCAAAATGTAGTTGCTTTGAAGCTTTCTGGATTCAGGGTGTATGCTACTTTAGCTACTGATAAGTTATTCCGTGTGTGTATCTTGCCGGGTTACGTTTTTTAAAAAATCTAACTCGACCTACATAATATAGGGAAGATCAGGCTTGTAATTTCCAGTGTAATGTTTCACCTGCTTTTAGTGGTGTTAGTCGGGATTTGTCTGCAACAGAATAGAACTCAGGTACTTCCCAGCTTGTTTTTTCCAGGGTGATTTTTCGAGTATTTCGTTTTAGCTGGTAAAAATCAGCACCATAAAAGCTGGCAAAACCCTCCAGTTTATCGAGTGCTCCGGCCTGGTCAAACACTTCAGCATAAAGTTCAATTGCCGCATAAGCTGAATAACAGCCGGCACATCCGCAACTATTTTCTTTTAAGTGGGTTAAATGCGGTGCACTGTCAGTACCCAGGAAAAACTTGGGACTACCACTGGTTGCTGCTTCAATTAAGGCCTCACGATGCGTTTCTCGCTTTAGAATCGGCAGGCAATAGTAATGGGGTTTGATACCTCCCACTAGCATTGTATTACGGTTATACATAAGATGCTGTGGAGTTATGGTTGCGCTAATATTATCCGGCGCTTGCGTTACAAATTGCACGGCTTCCTGGGTGGTTACATGCTCTAAGACTATGCGTAACTGTGGGAAATGCTGATGAATTACACTAAGCTTTTGCTCAATAAAGATACGTTCCCGATCAAAAATATCAATTTCCGGGTTAGTTACCTCGCCATGTATCAACAGTGGCAGGTTGAGTTCTTCCATTGCTGCAAATACCGGGAATACTGCATCCAAATCGGTCACACCCTGGTCAGAATTGGTGGTTGCACCCGCAGGGTAGAGTTTAAATGCATGCACAGCAGAGGACGCAGCCGCTTGTTGAACATCTTCAATAGTCGTTGTATTAGTTAGGTAAAGCACCATTAAAGGGGTGAAATTATATTCACCAGAGGTCGCTTGGTGAATTTCCTGTTGATAGCTTAATGCCTGGCTGACATTGGTCACCGGGGGTTGCAAATTGGGCATGATAATAGCGCGTGCAAATTGTCTGGCGGTATGATTAATAACCGTTTTAAGCAGTTCGCCCGTGCGTACATGTAAGTGCCAGTCATCGGGTTGGGTAAGCGTTAATTGTTGCATTGAGGTCACCTGAAAGTTTGTTGTATACAAATATTGCTGTTTCTTGCTTGTATACTTGCTTATTAGTTAAAATATTAGGCTAATTTTGATTTGCTTATTGAAAAAAAGCAAATACGTCTCCATATTTCTAGTTATTTTGTTTTTCTCGGAGTAGCAAATGCCAATTTATGAATACCAGTGCCAAGCTTGTGGAAATGAGCACGAAGCCTTGCAAAAAATGAGTGCAGAGCCACTGGTAACGTGTCCTAGCTGTAATGAACCAGAATTAAAGAAACAAATTTCGGCGGCTGGTTTTAGATTAAAAGGTAGCGGCTGGTATGAGACTGATTTTAAAAGCGGAAATAAGAAAAATGTCGCTGGTGAAAAATCTGCACCGGCTGCTAAACCCAGTAAAACTGGGTAGTGTCGCAGACACTCATTAAACAAGAATAATTGTCGATACGAATGACTCGAATCGATTGCGTCAATAAACATTTATAAAATAGAGAAAAGTAATATGCGTACCCATAAGTGCGGAGAATTAAACAAAGATAACTTAGGTGAATCAACTGCATTGTGCGGCTGGGTACATAAAAGACGTGACCATGGTGGTGTGATTTTTATTGATTTAAGAGATCGTGCTGGCCTGGTGCAGGTGGTTTTTAATCCTGAATCAACGGATACTTTTGCGATCGCTGAAAGTGTACGCAGTGAATATGTTATCCGTGTGGAAGGGGTAGTCAGAGATCGTCTGGAAGGAACAATAAATCCTAATATGGCCACCGGAGAAATCGAAGTTCTGGTTAGTCATGTAGAAGTGTTAAACGAATCAGAAACACCACCGTTCCCAATTGAAAGTGAGATAGAAGTCAACGAAGAAATGCGCTTACGCTATCGATATATTGACCTGCGTAAAACATCAATGCTGGAAAAAATGAAAGTGCGCCGGGATGTGACACGTAATTTGCGCAACTTTCTGGATGATCAAGAATTCTTTGAAATGGAAACGCCTATCTTGACCAAGGCGACACCTGAAGGCGCACGTGATTACATAGTGCCTAGCCGTACTCATCCGAATTCATTTTTCGCCTTGCCGCAGTCGCCCCAATTATATAAGCAATTATTGATGATGGCGGGTATGGATCGTTATTATCAAGTGGTACGCTGTTTCCGTGACGAAGATTTACGAGCCGATAGACAGCCTGAATTTACTCAGCTGGATATCGAAACGTCTTTTATGAATGAAGATAAAATTATGGCCATCATGGAGGATATGATGCGTAATTTATTTAAACAAGTGATTGATGTTGATTTAGGCGATTCATTTCCACGCATGACGCATGAAGAGGCGATGTCACGTTTTGGTTCTGATAAGCCTGATTTGCGTATCCCATTAGAATTGGTGGATATTGCCGATGAAATGAAAGACGTTGAGTTCAAGGTGTTTTCTGGCCCGGCGAATGATCCAAAGGGGCGTGTAGTTGCCTTGCGTATTCCTGAGGGGGCTAAATTAAGCCGTAAAGATATTGATGTTTATACTAAATATGTGAGTATTTATGGTGCTAGAGGCCTGGCTTATATTAAAGTTAATGATCGTAATGGTGGGCTTGAAGGCCTGCAATCTCCGATTGTTAAATTTGCTCCGGCTGAAGTTTGGGAAGCGGTACTGGAAAAAACTGGCGCGCAAACAGGTGATTTAATTTTCTTTGGTGCAGATAAAACCAATATTGTCAATGAAGCGATAGGTGCATTGCGGGTTAAAATTGGCCTAGACTTAGGTTTATTAGACGGTGGCTGGAAACCGCTCTGGGTGGTTGATTTCCCAATGTTTGAATGGGATGAAAAAGGCCAGCGCTGGAATGCGATTCATCATCCATTTACTGCACCTAGCTGTTCAGAAGAAGAATTAAAAGCTAACCCTGGCGAAGCACTGTCACGCGCTTATGATTTGGTATTGAATGGGACGGAAGTAGGCGGAGGTTCAATCCGTATTAATAAAACATCCATGCAGTCCACTGTATTAGCTATTCTAGGGATAGGCGAACAGGAAGCGAATGATAAATTTGGCTTTTTATTAGAGGCTTTAAAATATGGTTGTCCTCCACATGGCGGGATGGCTTATGGACTGGATCGTTTAGTGATGTTAATGACCGGATCCAGTTCAATTAGAGAAGTAATAGCCTTTCCTAAAACCCAGTCAGCTGCTTGTCCACTAGTGGATGCACCTGCTGTCATAAATGCCGAGCAATTAAAAGAATTACATATTAAATTGCATAAGCCTGTGGTTAAAGAAGACGCATAATCAAATGTAGAGCGTGGCTTTAGCCCGCTTTTATAAAGCCGCTAAATATTTGTGGGTTAAATCCACACTCTACAAAAAGAGTTATTGAGAAATCATTATGACTGCATTAGCCATCCAAGACTACGCATTACTTTCCGATGAAGAATGTGCAATAAAAATCCAGCAAGCGAAAGCCACACTAGGTAAACGCTGTATCGTTTTAGGCCATCATTATCAGCGTGATGAAGTATTCCAGCATGCGGATATCTCCGGTGATTCTTTAAAACTCTCGCGAGAAGCTGCCGAATCCGATGCCGAGTATATCGTTTTTTGTGGTGTGCATTTTATGGCAGAAGTGGCTGATATTCTGTCGCGCCCTGAACAAATATCTATTTTGCCTGATTTAGCAGCGGGCTGTTCGATGGCGGATATGGCTAATAAAGTGAATGTGCAACGCTGCTGGGATGAGCTGGCGAAGGTTATTGATGTCGAAAAAGCAGTGACACCAGTCACTTATATTAATTCGGCGGCGGATTTAAAGGCGTTTTGTGGCGAACATAAAGGTATTGTTTGCACTTCTTCCAATGCCCGGAAAATTCTTGAATGGAGTTTTGCCAAACGGGAAAAAATTCTGTTTTTCCCCGATCAGCACCTAGGCCGGAATACCGCATTTAATATGGGAATCCCTCTGGATGAAATGGTGGTCTGGGATTTTTCCAAGCCCTTGGGTGGTTTGACTGAAGAGCAAATTCGCAAGGCAAAAATGATTCTATGGGGTGGCTACTGTTCTGTGCATCAGGTTTTTCAAGCCGAACAAATTGATGCTTTTTTAGAGCGTTACCCAGAAACTAAAGTGATTGCACATCCCGAGGCCTGTTTTGACGTGTGTCAAAAGGCTGACTTTATCGGGTCTACCGAGGTTATTCTGAAAATTGTGCGTGAAGCTGAGCCAAATACGCGCTGGTTAGTCGCAACCGAGTTGAATTTAGTCAATCGCTTGCATGATGAATGCAAGGCAGAGGGAAAAAATGTCCATTTTATGTCACCGGCATTAAGCATGTGTTCCACAATGTTCCGTACCGACCCACAACATTTAGCCTGGATTCTGGAAAATCTGGTCGCCGGACATGTAGTGAATCGCATTAAAGTAGCTGACCAAGAAGCAAAATATGCCAAAATTGCTCTGGATAATATGCTTTCGGTAACAATATAAAGCAAGCCTTCTAAAACGGTCAATATTTATGCAAGTCCTAGCAGAAATATTTTCTCAGGGTGAAGAAGTCATTAGCGGACAAACAGCTGATACTAATGCGGCCTGGTTATCACAAAAACTTGTGCAAATGGGTTTTGTTGTTAAACGCCATACTGCCGTGGGTGATAATCTGCCAGACTTAACAAGCTTGTTACTGGAGATTTCCACACGCGCAGATTTTTGTATTTGTACTGGCGGCTTAGGGCCTACCATTGATGACCTGACAGCCCAGGCAGTAGCCGAATCTTTCGGGCGGCCATTGCAACTGGATCCTGTTGCACTAGAACAAATTTCTCAATTTTTTAGCTGTCGAAAACGCGATATGGTAGACAGTAATCGCAAACAGGCTTTCCTCCCGCAAGGGGCACGACGCATCGCTAAGGAATGGGGCACGGCTCCAGGCTTTTCAGTGCAACACAATCGTTGCTGGTTTGTCTTTGTACCGGGTGTGCCCAGCGAAATGCAGCAGATGTTTAATGCAAGCATTGCTAGCCAGTTATTACAGCGCTTTTCCTTGCAGCCAGAGCAACTGATTACTTTACGTTCTGTGGGAATTGGGGAATCTGATTTACAGGAAAAACTCAATACGCTGTGTCTGCCCGTTAATGTGCAGCTTAGCTTTCGAGCAGGTGATAATGAAGTACAAACCAAACTTATTTTCTCTGCTGATACAGAACAACAGCGAGTTAGAACAATAGTTAATCAGGTTGCAGAGAGTATCGGTGATTATATTTTTGCTATCGATGGTTTAGAGGGTTCTCAGGCCGCAGGGCTTGTCGAGGTGATCAGCAAATTAATGCAACAACAGACACTTAGTTTATCCGTTCAGGAAACAGCCTCTCAAGGGTTGATTGCAGCAAAATGTGTTGCACAATCGTGGTTGATTAGCTCGACTTTTAATCAGAATCTACAACAAAAAACTGAAAAACTGGCTCTAGCTGATTATCCAGATATCGCGCTAGGCATTGCCAAGAATAGACAGCAACAAGATGGAGTTGATTTAGTCCTGGTTCAGTTATATGAGGGGTCTGCTGAACAATTTCAGCAAAAAGATCAAACTATTATGCTGTTTACTGTACTACTAACTCCCAAGGGAGATGTATATAGGCAGCATTCGATTGCTGGTTCAGCAGCACGCAAACAAAATCAGGCGGCAATTTATGCACTGGATATATTGAGGCGTTATTTGCAAGATAAAATTATCTAATGTACAACATTATCAAAATTCACATTATTGATACGCATAATAATAATAATTTAGGAAAAAATCATGTGTTGGAGTGGCGAAGCATCTGCTGTAATGGCTTTAATTGGGTTGGCGGGATCCTGTTTAGAAGCGAGAAAAAGTATTACATACCCTTCTGAATTAGGGGGTGGGTCAGAGTGGAAAGTAGAAGGGCTTTCGGGAAAACACAATTTACGTGCATCAACCTTGGCCTATTTTTCCTTAATGGAATTACTACAAGCATTTAACTATACGACACTTGCTGTAGTTGATCCTGACAATGCTTTATACGCATTGTTAGGATATATTCATATCAGCTTTCAGCCCCTTTTTATAACATGGTTTTGTCTGTCTTTTTTACCAAGGCAACTTACTCTCACTCGTGAATTTTATTTATAAAATGGGCATGTTATGTCAACATTTATATAATAAAATGATATAATACGTGTATATGTATTTAAGTGGAAAATT
>JAUXBW010000175.1 GCA_030619185.1 Methyloprofundus sp. | reverse complement strand
AGCATGTTTTGTGGAATCGCAAAATAGGCTTCCAGAAAAGGCCGGATATGGCGTTCATCCTGCATCCATTTACGGGCATTGCGGGATTGTCTGTCTCGTTGTGTCTGGCTTAAAATACCCAGCGCAAAGAGGGCTTGCAGGCCCGCCAGGCGCCCCGCATGTTCAGCAGATCTGGCTCCGTTGATCCCGGCACCATCCCCCGCCACTAAAATACCTTCGATACTGGTATTACCCCATTCATCATGTTGCGGTCGCCAGCATTGCTGGCTACTATCCCACTGATGTTTGCAACCGGCAGCCTGAGTTAGCCATATATGTGGGATGACACCAAAGTGAGTCATTAATAAGCCTGTTTCTAGCGAATGTTCGCGACCGAGGTGTCGATATTTGACGGACTGTAATTCATCATCCCCGCATGCACGTAATTGACTCACACCTATTTTGCTGACCACGCCAGCACGCTTAAGGTCTCGTTGGTAGACCAGCCCTTTGGTTAAATAATGATGCGCTAATAAGGCTCTGGGAAGTTTAGGCATCGCCAGTAAGTGATTACTCAGGGGTGTGACATCTAGCATGGCTTTGATATCAACACCGACTTGCATATATTGCCAGGCGAGTAATAGCAGTAAGGGGCCTGATCCTGCAAGGACGACACCCTCACTGGGAATAACTCCCGATGATTTGAATAATATTTGCCCCGCCCCTGCTTGCATAACGCCGGGTAATGTCCAGCCAGGAAAGGGCACGGGGCGTTCCATTGCACCACTAGCGACCAGAATTTGATCCGCGCTAATAACTTTGCTTTGCTGTTTATGTAAGACACCTACTTCCCGTTCACAGTTTAATGACCAGACTTTGGTCTCTGGATAATATTCAATATTACATGCACGAAATTCTTCAGCCAGTGTTTTGCCGCGCTGATATTCTGCGCCTAATATTTGTGCGCGTTGCTCAGGGACCGACTCTATAGAGCGGTAGATTTGTCCGCCTGGAGTGGGTTGTTCATCCAGTAATGCACAGGAAATACCGTGATTTGCAGCGGTCACCGCTGCTGCAAGACCTGCGGGTCCACCGCCTATAATTAATAATTGATAGTGATTTTTCACCAAGCTTCTCCCAATGCAGGTCCTACGCCTTGCTGTGTTTCAATTCGCATACCCTGCTTAACATAAGTAGCACAGGCACGTTGATTGGCTTTGCCATCAATAACCATCAGGCAGTCATAGCAGACTCCCATCATGCAAAAAGGTGCGCGTTGACTAGCGGAAATGGGGGTTGTTCGCGTGGCACGCAAGCCCTGGGCTAATGCCATGGCAGCAACTGTGGTACCTTGAGGTACGTTAATTTTTTGGCTATTGAGAATAACTTCAACCTTTTCAAGGTTGTTATTCGGGAGTTGTTTAAACATGGTTTATAGCCTGATTTTGCTGATAATATTATGATGTTCAAAGACCATGGATTCCTGCAAATCCAGTTTTTGACCTATATGCGCCGATTGCGCACGAGTAAACATCGCTTGCGCAAGTGATATATCCACATAAGCCAGTCCTACGGCATTGAAATAGGTGCGTTCTTCATCTGATTCACGCCCCGGTTTTTGCTTAGAAACTAATTCATGTAAATCTGCATGAATATCACTGTGCGAGAGCAGACCTTCCTTATACATACGGCTTAAAGTCTGGGTGCGGTGGGTCACGGTTTCCCAATCATCACAGACAATTTTATCGCATTGCTGTGCGACTGCATATTCATCTTCCCAGCCACCAATATGACTGTAAAAAGCACCGGGTTTCATCCACTCTGCTTTCAATAAAGGAGCCTGGGCACTGGTCGCAGTGACTAATATATCCGCTCCTGACATAGCGTCTCTGGCGACTGTATTGGTTCTGATAAAAGTCATGTCAGGCATGAGCGGTGATAATTCATCAATAAACTGCTCTTCTTCCTGCGCTGTTTTAGCCGACACTCGACATTCCTTTAGGCCTGGGCGAACCACTTTCATACCCAATAAGTGCATTTTTGCCTGCTCGCCAGCCCCGATAAAACCAATACTCTGGCTGTCCTGACGTGCTAAATGCTTTGCTGCAATCGCACCAATAGCAGCGACGCGGATATTCGAGGCGAGAGTGCCTTCCATGACTGCAACCGGAAAGCCTTTTTCAATTTCAGATAAAATAAAGATGGCTGACAGGTTTTGTACATCAAAGCGCTTTGGGTTGCGTGGGAAAACAGAGACCCATTTAGCACCACAGATTTTTTCATCCAGTAAAGTCGCTGGAAGGCAGTTAATACGATCCTGACTGACGGGGTCAAAAATCTGTACCACTTTTTCGGGAAACATAATGCGATGATCTTCAAATGCAAGCATGGCTTTTTCGGCAACTTCAATTGCCATACGCATATCAAAACAGCCAGCATCCAGTAGGTCTTCCTGAGAAAGATAAGTAAAACCGACGCGGTGTGATGCAGTTGTGGTCTCTTGACGAGGTGCCATTAATTTCTCCGGTGTTGTAGGTATGAGTATTGCCGTGTGTGCATAGAAACGTGCACGAAATAACATGAGCACAATGGGGTGCGGATCTTTAGTCCGCCTTTTAAAATGCAGGCTAAAGACCTGCGCCCCATGGTAATGATGTAAAAGTGTGTCGTGTACGTTCCTTAAAGCAAATTTTTACTAATGTAATACCTAGTTTTTATAAGGTCAATGATTTTAATCAATACCAGGTTAAATATTATCCGTAATTACCCGTAGCCCGTATGAAGCTTGCGCAATACGGGAAAGGATGTACTTCTGCTATATTAGAACTTGACTTGCACAAGCTACATGTAGGCGGTTTCAGAGCAGCACCTATCACCAGGTAGCTGCCTGCTCTACGATATCGCCCATTTTCTTGCCAGGACGGACTTTTCCCTGGTAGGTAAGCACTGTGCCCAGGCTAAATTCACCTTTAATATTGTGCAGTTTGGTTTTTTGATCTAAGGTCCACATATGTCCCTCTTTCGAGTCGATAATAAAGACTCTGGGAACGACACTACCAGATGAGTTGGCTTGTCCTCCTTCATTGAGTACGATAGCCCGGTAGCGTCCATACTCGTCGTCGGCTGAGGCTGGCTGAATGAGTAGTAAAGCTGATATGATTATTAACAGGTACTTCATAACTGGATATCTCCTGATAAAGCAAAGTATATCGGTAGGGGAAAGGTAAAATAATAATTGATTACGTACAACTCACAGCCACATTAAAAAACTTTTAAAATAACAGTATGTTAAGAGTCTCGTCATTCCCGAAGGCTTTTATCGGGAATCTGTGCTTAACCTTCGAGATTCCTGCCAAAAGCATGCAGGAATGACGAAGTATAGCTGAGAGTTGTGGGTAATCAGGAAATAATAAGACAAAAAGCAGTTATTTTATAAATCTTAATGTAAAGTAACTTAGTCCTATACGTGAAGAGTATATAAGATTTGTTGAATAGTTACTTATAATGTTAATTCAGTCTACTTTCAAACCTGCGTACTGGTTAAAGAATGCGCATCTACAAACTTTGTATCCGGCTTTATTGCGTAAGCCACCCAGCCCTGTATTGACGCGGGAAAGACTGGTGACCGATGACAATGATTTTATTGATGTAGATTTTTGTGGTGCAAGAGATCAGCCACTGGTTATCCTGTTGCATGGCCTGACGGGGAGTTCGCAATCAAAGTATATAAAAGGCTTACAGCAAGCTTTATTCAAACAGGGCTTACGCAGCGCAGCCCTTAACTTTAGAGGCTGTAGTGGCGAATATAACAACTCGTCACGTTGCTACCACTCAGGAGAAACAGGGGACATTGACTTTCTGTATCGTACCCTGCGTGCACGTGAGCCTAAAACTCAAATGGCCGCTGTGGGATTTTCCATAGGCGGTAATGTACTCTTAAAATGGCTGGGAGAGCAGGGTGCTAAAGTCAATCTTTTTGCTGCCACTGCTGTTTCAGTGCCTCTGGTTTTAAGTGCTTGCGCGGATAAGCTGGATAATGGTTTTTCCCGGTTATATCGAGCCAGTTTATTGCGTGAATTAAAAGCCTATGTGCGTTTAAAGCAGCAACATCTGGAGTCATTGGGCAATAGTAAGGAAGCCGAAATACTTAAACAAATAGGTGATTTAGATAATATTACTTCCTTTTGGCAATATGATGATCAAGTCGTTGCGAAACTGTATGATTTTGCCAATGTAGACGATTATTATCAACGCTCCAGTTCACGGCAGTTTTTGCAAGCAATTACTGTTCCAACTCTTTTAATTCAAGCACAAGATGACCCCTTTATGACTCCCAAAGTGATTCCCGAAGTGGCTGAATTATCCTCCTCGGTATATTTAGAAATCACACAGGGAGGCGGGCATGTAGGCTTTGTGACTGGAAATAACCCGTTTCAGGCCGAATACTGGTTAGAGCAACGTATTCCTGAATTTTTACAGCAACAGTTAAACCATGTATAAACTCTGTTTTTTTGTACCAGCAAGCCATGTTGAAGAGGTGAAAGATGCTTTATTCGCACAGGGAGCTGGAAGAATAGGCGATTATGATTGCTGTGCCTGGCAAGTGTTAGGCACAGGACAGTTTAGGCCATTGTCAGGTAGTCAGCCGTTTATCGGTGCAACTGATAAGATGACCCGGCTTAGTGAGTATAAAGTAGAAATGGTCTGTGCTGATCAGCTGATTAAACAAGTGGTAAAAGCACTATTGCAAGTACACCCATACCAAGAACCAGCATATGATATAACAAAAATCATATCGCTTAGTGAGTTGCCAGAATGATAAAAATAGATATTAACCACGAAACACACTAAAAATACGAAATAAACCCTTTTAAGTCCTTTTTCGAGTGTTTCGTGTATTTCGTGGTTAAAGGTTTTGTAGTTAAAATTTAAAAATAAAATAATTGTACAAGGAAAAGCAATGCAAACAATAGAAGCCATACAAACCCGTAGATCTGTTAAACATTTTGATGCAAATTATCTATGAGAACAAACAACAGTTAGATTCATACGT
>JAUXBW010000144.1 GCA_030619185.1 Methyloprofundus sp. | reverse complement strand
GTTGCCCGCAGTGAATCTGAGATTATTCAGGATAATATTGACCTGCAACGCAGTGGTCATTATCCAACTCTGGATATCGTCGGTGGATTTGGCTTTAATAATACAACGGGGAACCTTCATGCGACGGGTAATACTGAAAACATTGGATTACAATTAAATATTCCGCTTTTTGAAGGGGGTGCTGTCAATTCCAGAACACGCGAAGCGGCATACCAGTTTGCCGAAGCACAGGAAAATCTAATTGCCACCCAAAGAGCCGTCACCAGAGAAGTAAAAGATTCTTACCGTGGAGTTATTACTGCGATTAGCCAGGTTGGAGCCTTAAAATCAGCAGTTAAATCAGGAAAAAGTTCACTGGAAGCCACTGAAGCGGGCTTTGACGTTGGTACACGAACCATGGTTGATGTACTCACAACAACAAGAAATTACACCAGCGCACAGAGTAAGTATGCTAAATCCCGGTATGCCTATTTAATTAATGGCGTACGCTTGAAAAATGCAGCCAGCACTCTAGGGATTGCTGATCTGGAAGCGATTAATCGGTATTTAAAATAAAGATAATCGCGTAGGGTGTGCTGAAGTATGAAGCGCACCTTTGCTGATTGATGCGCTTCGTGCCTCAGCACATCCTGTCATAAGCTAATGAATAAAAACAAGTTCACCGATGCTTACCTGATTAAATAAATCCAGCACACCCGCATTACTCATTCTAATACAACCATGGGACTCGGGTTTACCTTGCATTAAATGGTCTGGGCAGCCATGGATATAAATATAACGCCAGGTGCTGTCTACCTGACCATAGCGATTGACCCCAGCTTCCAGCCCGCCCAGCCATAGAATTCTGCTTAAGATCCAGTCTCTCTCTGGATACTGTTGACTCAATTCAGGCGTATAAATTTCACCCGTGGCACGCCGCCCTCTATAAACACTGTTTAAAGGTTGTTGTTCACCAATCCTGGCTCTTATTTTATGCCAGCCGCTTGGTGTGCATTCCGACCCCATCCGTTCACCTACCCCATTTTTAGCCGTTGAAACAGAGTAACGACGTAGAACCGAATTATTTTCGATAAGCTCCAGCGTCTGTGTAGCGATACACACATCAATATATCGTTTAGGCAAAGTATCAGCTAACATGCTGTGCATTCCTTTTAAATGTAGCCTGTATGGAGCTTGCGTAACACAGGAGCATGCAATCTACTTCCCCTACGATTTCCTTATTTTTTAAATAAAGCAATCGACTCCACATGTCCTGTTTGTGGAAACATGTCCATCACTCCGGCTTTCACTAAAGTGTAGCCTAATTCATTCACTAGAATTCCAGCATCCCGGGCTAAGGTCGATGGGTTACAGGAGACATACATCACTAATTCCGGCTCCCATTTCTTCAGATGATGCAACACATCGGATGCTCCTGCCCGTGATGGATCCAGCATTACTTTATTATATTTCTGCCGTGCCCAGGCTTGGTCGCTGATATCTTGACTTAAATCAGCCACAAAAAACTCGACATTGTTTAGATTATTTAATAATGCATTTTCTTTCGCATGATTGACTAAAGGCTGATCGCCTTCAATACCAACGACATGCCCGGCTTTCGTCGCGATAGGTAAAGTAAAGTTGCCCAGCCCACAGAATAAATCCAGCACTCTATCTTGCTCATTAAAATCCATTTCCTGCATAACTCGACTTACCATCTTCCGGTTAATCTCATAATTCACCTGAGTAAACATCGCAGGTTTAAAGCGAAAGTTAATGCCCTGCTCTGGTAAAGAATAAGTTGGAATGACTTCCGGCTCTCCCTCAATCGGCACGATGGTATCGGGACCTTTGGATTGCAGGCACATGGAAATATTATGCTGCTGGCCAAAGGCACGCATGATTTCCTTGTCTTCATCCGTTGCGGGTTCCAGCACTCGAAAGGCAAGCACGCAATCCTCATCACCAATGGCAACTTCGATTTGCGGGATTTTGTCTTTAATGCTTAACTGGCCAATCATTGCCGATAAATCCATCAATTTCTCACCGATAATAGGATGCATTACCTTACAGCTCTCAATTTCAGCTAAAAACTGGTTACGACGCTCACGGAAGCCAACCAATACGCGCCCTTTCTTGGCCACATATTTAACACCCATACGCGCTTTGCGGCGATAGCCCCAGTATGGGCCCTTTAACGGCTCCCAGTATTCTGAAATAGCAACTTTGCCAATGCGCTGAAATTGTTCGGCTAATAGGCCTTGTTTGATGATAATCTGCTGCTCATCTTTAACATGCTGAAAGCTACAACCACCACAACGACCAAAATGAACACAGGCTGCTTCTCCACGGTCGGATGACTCTGTCAGCAGCGTTTCTACTTTACCCTCGGCATAATCTTTACGACTATCGGTATAAATAAATTCTAGTTGCTCACCGGGTAAAGCCTCATCAATAAAAACTGCTTTACCCTCTACATGTGCAACACCACGGCCATCATGGGTAAACGACTCAATCGTTACTTGTACAGAATCTTCGGGGAGTTTTCTTTTCTTATGGTATCGTCTACGTGCCATTATATGTTTGTTTAGTTACTTGTAGAGCGGACTTTAGTCCGCAATTCCTGTTGAAAAATGGCGGACTAAAGTCCGCTCTACAGTTTTTCATTTCACATTTACTTAGCCTTGCCTTGCAAAGCCAGGCGAATAATATCTTCACAACTTTTATCTTCCTGTGCGATACCCTGCACCATTTTACTGGCATCTTGCGCTTTATAACCTAGTGCACATAAGGCACTAATAGCCTCCTGTTTAGCATTGCTTCTTGCTATACCACTGCCCTGCTCTATATTGCTTTTGTCGCTTACACCTACATCCTGCGCTGGTAACTTATCCCGCATTTCTATAATCAAACGCTCGGCTGTTTTTTTGCCTACGCCCGGTAGCCGGATTAAAGCCGCTGTATCATTATCCTGAATACAGCGGTGAAATTCATCTGCACTCTGCCCTGATAAAATGGTTAATGCTAGCTTGGGCCCTACTCCATTTACTTTGATCAAGGTACGAAACATCACCCGATCGGCTTCAGTAGAAAAGCCAAACAGAATATGCGCATCTTCGCGTACCACTAAATGGGTGTGCAAATGTACAGTTTCTTCCATAGCCGGAAGATTATAAAAAGTCGTCATCGGGGCTTCTATTTCATAGCCCACACCCTGCACGTCTAACACTAGCAATGGCGGCTTTTTGCTCACTAATTTACCGCGTATAAATCCAATCATGAAGGCACACCTTTAATTAAACGCCGTTGGGTTTGTTGAAAATTAGCATGACATAGGCTAATGCCTAGCGCATCACTGGCATCAATCTGTAATTCTCCTGTGATGCCTAGCAATATTTTAACCATTTGCTGTACCTGTAATTTGTCCGCCGAACCCTTACCGACCACTGCTTGCTTTACCTGGCGTGCAGCATACTCAAACACCGGAATATCAAATAACTGTACGGCACAAATTGCCGCGCCACGCGCCTGACCTAATTTCAGGGCAGAATCTGCATTTTTATGCATAAATACCTGCTCTATTGCCATTTCAGTCGGTTGATACTGTTCAACAATATCGCTGATCCCGGCAAAAATTTGCTTTAAGCGCAGGGGAAAATCATCACCCTTAATACGCAAACAGCCACTGGCTATATATTGATAACCAGTGGCTGTTTCGTCTATTACACCAAATCCTGTGAGGCGCGAACCTGGATCGATACCTAAAATTCTGGCCACTTGTTACGCATCTTCCAATTGCGCCATTACTTCTTCACTAATATCTGCATTTGAATAGACACTTTGTACATCATCTAGGTCTTCTAATACATCGATTAGGCGCAATATCTTTTCTGCATCGTTGACATCAAGCTGGTTCAGAATCTCTGCCTGCATGGTAACTTCTCCACCTTCAGACTCATAACCTGCAGCGAACATCGCCTCTTTGACATTCAAATAATCTTCCCATGCAGTCATCACATCCATAGAGCCATCATCATTAGTGATAATATCTTCGGCACCCGATTCTAAAGCGGCTTCCATTAAGGCATCTTCGTCCACACCGCTGGCATAACTAATAATACCTAGCTTACTAAACATATAAGCCACAGAACCATCGGTTCCCAGATTACCACCCGCTTTGGAAAAAGCATGACGTACTTCGGCAACGGTACGGTTACGGTTATCTGTTAAACAATCCACTAATACGGCGATACCGCCAGAGCCATAGCCTTCATAACGCACTTCTTCATAATTGACACCATCCATTGCACCAGTTGCTTTTTTAACCGTATTATCAATGGTATCGCGCTTCATATTTGCGCCTAGTGCTTTATCAATTGCAGTACGCAAGCTTGGATTACTTGCAGGATCAGCACCGCCTGACTTTGCCGCTACCGAAATCTCACGTATAATTTTGGTAAATAATTTCCCCCGCTTCGCATCCTGGCCTGCTTTACGGTGCTTAATATTCGCCCACTTACTATGTCCTGCCATTGTTTCTCTCTATAAGATTTTTTCTGAATTCACAAACTGAAGGCTGTGAAAAAAAATGATTCTAACATAAAAATGGGGCGTAGGCTTTAGCCTGCATAGCATTGTTAAACATATAGGCTAAAGCCTACGCCCCATAGCTAAATCAAGCCCTTTATTTTGTACTGACCTTTAGTCTTTAATGTTACCTGAACTGCTTTATTGCTATCGTTCCTCCAGTACCACCCATGCGTTCCACCAAAGGGTACTATTTGTGATCCATCGGATCCACTCGCTGTGGTTTCACGGTAGCTTTTAAAATACCCGGTTGTATCCCCTGCGGGTTCACCATGAAAATCAAAATACAATGCACCACCATCAGTGTTCCAGGCATAAGCTATCTGAGCATTTTTCTGCAGGTAAAATTTATATTCCAGACCCGATTTAGCAGGGATGGTAATTTTAACGATATCCTGCCAGTCTGCCAGTTGATCTCCGGTGGGGCAGAACTCTACCTTTTTAACACTCTCCTGCAGGGGTTGCGCCAATGCAGTCAAACCTAAATCCTTACCTATCCCGGTTGGGTCTATGCCATATTCAGCGGGGCCGATAAAAGCCACTAATACAAAAAGTGCGAGTAAAACTGCGCTGATTAGACTAATAATCAGCGTTTTCAATGATTGTATGGGGATGTTTACTTCATTCATAAGTATTACGTAGAGAGCATATAGCCAGTCATTTGATAGCCACATAACACCAGACCAGCAGCCATTAACAGGGTATTTGTGATGACGGCAAAACTAAAATAGCTATTAAAGCGTCGCCAGAAATTCAGCAGTATAACAATAAAAAATAAGGCTAGAAATTGACCGATCTCGACTCCGATATTAAATGCCAACAGATTCTTCCATAGATCGTGTTGTGGTAGATCAAAATCCTGTAATTTTGTCGCCAGACCCAATCCGTGGAACAGGCCAAAAATTAATACAGCTACTTTAGTATTGGGTTGACTGGAAAATAACCGTTGAAAGCCCCCTAGATTATCAAAGCCTTTATACACGACCGATAAGCCTATTATTGCATCAATCAAATAAGCATTGACCGAGATATTTTCCAGGACACCAAAGAACAGCGTTAAACTATGTCCTAAAGTGAACAAACTGACATAAATCAATATATCCCGGGTACGAAACAAAAAGAAAATAACACCTAACAGAAACAATAAGTGATCATAACCGGTGAGCATATGCTTAGCACCGATATATAAAAACGGCCCAATGGCTATGCCCTGGTTATTCTGCAGAAACTGCTGAGTATTTGCATCAACGCCATGCGCCACGGCCATTGAAATACACATAAGAGTGAGTGCCGTAACAGCTAGTGAAGCAAAGAACTTTTCTGGATTGATAAATCGTATCGCTGCATAGTTTTTTAGCATGATTATTGATTATTAATTTTTACTCTAACCTGATATACAGTACATAGCCGCAAATTTCTTTATAGGCATCCTAAAGATACCCCCCCTTGAAAGGGG
>JAUXBW010000016.1 GCA_030619185.1 Methyloprofundus sp. | reverse complement strand
GTAATTGATGATAAATTAATGATTGATGCACTTCAAATTACGGGATTAAAATAAAGAGAGAAGCTGTTGAGTTAGGGCTTAAAACTTTGACTAGGTTAAAAAAACAGGCTGAAATCAAACAGTTTAAAGGTAAACTAAAGTGGGATGATGACCTGGAAAGAATGAGAACTGATTTATAAAGTTATTATTGCCATTTTTAAGCTGGCTGACCCCTTGAGCCCCGTGTATGTTTAGCTTTAGAAATTGGGCAATTATTTATTTCCATCTCCCTTACACTTTTTTAGTTGCTGTTCCAATGAATAAATGGGGGCATATTGGCCTGCCTTAAAAATCAAGGTGAACAAATGAGAAGTCAGTCACAATAAACCTGTGCCAGATTGTGTAATATTTTTGATAGGAAAATGGTAAGGGTCTTTGAGAGAGATTGTCCTGTTAAAAATTAGGGTCTGCTCTTGCAAAGTAATAAGCACCATTCATAAACCTAGAATAATTAGTTGCTCATGGTTTCTAGCTCAAGCTCTTGAATCCACAGTACTGAAAAAAAACCTGCTTAATCTATTGAGGGAAGCAATGATTTTTTAAAGCACTGTGAAACCAATGTCTTGCACTTTAAATTTATGCTCAACCGATTTTTCCACTTAAAGTAACATTAATAGAATCCATTTAATTGATTGTTTTTATTACGGGATGATACATCTATGCAACGAACTCAACATATCGTACAGTGCTCACCGGTTTCCATAAGTGAGATTAATAAGAATATTGCTTTTCATGAAGCAGGTCATGTAATTGCAATTTATATTAGAAATCACCAACAGCAATTACCCCCAGTCTTTTTTCAAATTACTATTAACAATAGCGGACAAAAGAAATTTCCTTTTTTTGCTAGGGTCGAAGGCGGCAGATTGGTTGAAAATTTATTAATTGCTAATATTAAAAAACATGATTTTGCTACTGATCTAGAGGAGCAACTCTTAAAGCAGGCTTATGAGGCAGATGTTATTAATTTTCTGGCAGGTCCTTTGGCTGAGGCAAAGTTTGTTGCGTTGCGTGATGATGAAATATTTAACTCACACCTAATGAATATAGCAGCCTTACATAATTATGGTGGTCATTCAGATATTGAGCAGGCTAATCGTTATTTAGAATACTTTATTCCAAATGTTGATGAGCGTGAATTAAAAATGAAGTCATTATTCGAGCAAGCCTTTCAATTTATTGATGATTATGAAAACTGGGAGTGCATCAAGCATTTTGCGAACTATCTGTTGGAAAACAAGCAATCAACTATTTCCTGTGAGGAAGCAAGCACAGTACTTGAGCATTTTTTAGGTAATAATAGGTAGTTCAAGGGGGCGGCCAGCTTGGTTTTCAAAAATATCTCCAAAGGTATCATGGGATGGTATTTCGTACTTTACCTCATATATGGGTTAAGTCTAACAGCTCCGTAAACCATTCTTCTTAGGCCTTGCCAAATTCTTCGATTGCCACCCAATTATTTGCACCACATATAACGGCACAAAGTGTGATAACTAATACCTTATCTAATTTGTATTTTAAAGTGTTTTTAAGCCCGGTTGCCCTGTACACATAATGGGAACAGGTTTACACTTCGTTAATAATAAGGAACGTGCACGACACACTTGAGCAACTAGCTTATCTTTTTGTCCGTCTTCGGTGTTGCACAAACAGTTACGTAGCTTGCTATGCGCCTGTTTGTGCGCCTTGAATACGAACAAAAATATTGCGCCAGTTGCCCAATTTATTTCGTGCCCATTCCTAAGGAAATCTTTAATATGCAACAATGACCTAATTCTCATCGCCAAGGAAGTTTAATGATATGACTGATAATGAACATAAACAGATGCACTCTCGCCGTCGTTTTATACGCAATGCGGGCACACTCGCTTTAGCCGCTCCATTAATAGCTCATGCTGCACAAGGGACAGGCGAAGGTGTTACGTTTGCTGGGGGTGAACGCCCTTTAGTGCGATTTCCAAAAAAACGTAAGCTAATCCTTGTGCATAGTCGCCCCCCGCACTTGGAAACCCCCTTTAGTATATTTAATGAGGGTGTGATTACTGCAAATGATGCATTTTACGTACGTTATCATCTGGCGAACTTGCCTACCTCTATCGACTTGGCAGATTACCGTCTTAATATCAGAGGTGCTGTTAAAAAGCCCTTGAGCTTATCATTAGATGAACTTAAATCAATTGTTGAACAAGTTGAGGTCGTTGCTGTCAATCAATGTTCGGGAAACAGTCGCGGTTATTCTTCGCCGCGCGTGTTCGGTGCACAGTTAAGCCATGGGGCAATGGGTAATGCGCGATGGATGGGTGTGCCACTAAAGGCTGTACTGGAAAAAGTAGGTGTGTTATCTGATGCTAAACAAGTTGTTTTCAATGGTCTAGATAAGCCAGTTCAACCAACAACACCAGATTTTCATAAAAGCCTGGATATTGAACATGCACTCAGCCCTGAACCCCTGCTGGCATGGGGAATGAATGGAGAAGACCTGCCTTTCTTAAATGGTTATCCGCTTAAATTGATTGTCCCTGGCTACTTTGGTACTTATTGGGTTAAACATTTGTCAGATATTGTCGTGTTAGACCATGTTTATAAAGGGCATGATGCTTATTTTATGAATAAAGCTTACCGTATTCCTGATAATGACTGCATGTGCGTTGCACCGGGTACGCAAGCTGATAAAACACGGCCTATCTCTACTTTGCCAGTACGTAGTTTTATTACCAGTGTCATGGCAGGCGGACAAATGCCTGTTAACCGTCGAGTGGAATTAAAAGGCATTGCATTTGATAGTGGCGAGGGTCTAAAAAGTGTTGATGTGTCTATTGATGGTGGACGTACTTGGAGAGCGGCAAAATTATCTGCAAGTTTGGGGCGGTTTTCATTTCAGGAATGGAAATTAGATATAAGCTTTAAACAGATAGGCCGCACAGCACTAATGGTGCGTGCTAGTAATAGAGCGGGTGAAATACAGCCTCTGAAGGCGGACTGGAACCCTGGTGGCTATCGTCGCCATGCGGTTGAAACCACGCCTGTTACCATTATTTAAGGATTAGTCATGCAAAGCACAAAAACGGTTCGCTCCATCCTTGCTTTTTGCTTAATTTTTTTTACAGCTTCATCATCAAGTTTTGCAGCGCCCAAGCAAATAATATTACCTCCTGAAACGGCTAAGTTACCTAAGTCTGAACTGGCGGGTTATCAGCTTGCCACTCAAAAGTGTATGATTTGTCATTCTGTGGATTATATCTTTTATCAACCTCCTGGCATGAACCAAGCTCAATGGACTGCCGAAGTTGCTAAAATGAAGCACTCTTATGGCGCGGCGCTGAGTGAAACAGATATTAAAAGTATTGGAGCCTATCTAGCCGTTGTTTATGGCACGGCAGAAATAACGGATAGTGAAGTGTTAGCCGCCTCTGCAATCAGTCTAGCCAAAGCTGACAGTAAACCACAAACACAAGAGCTACTGACATCTAATGGCTGCATGGGGTGTCATGCTATAGACAAAAAAATGCTCGGCCCATCGTTCAAAGACATCGCTGCTAAATATAAACAAGAACTTCAAGCACAAAATATGCTCGTCACTTCTATGCAAAAAGGAGGTGTTGGTAAGTGGGGAGAAATACCTATGCCGCCAATGGCTAACTTAAATGCTGAGCAAGCTAAGAGGCTGGCTGCGTTTATATTAGAGCAGTAAATTCAACGTCTAAAGAGGAGGTCAAAAACATACCATTCCGTGAACGGAGGGTATCTTTGAGACGAGTTATTTCTGGAATGATATTTACTTTTGTATCGCTGGATAATGTCACTGTCTTCAGGTATAGGCATAAATTGTATGGCCTGGGTCACGAAAAGGTATGTTGTAGCAGCTCCATTCTAATTCCAGGGTGTTAAGAATCTACAAGTGTTTTCTGCTTATCTGCTCTCTTTGCTGGCTGTAACGGCATATTAAAATCCCGGAAATCGACACCCGGGAAGACATCATCTAGTATTTCCAGAGCACATAGGTAGCGCTCATTGATGGCATTGTTACGAATGCAGTCACGTAAATAATTAAATCGCGCCAAATGGTCAGTGATGCGTTTCCTGGCATATTCAACAGTCGTTCCTGTTTTCATAATGAAGGGCCAGTCGGAAGCCTGAGCTAATAATAATGAACGTACTGCCTGATTCAGTGCTCTTTCCTGTAATGGGCTGGCCTTAACCCCTGTAAAACTAGAGGCCAGTTTTTCCATATCCGCCCCTGCTTTATGTAATAGGGGGTAAATCCAGTCATTGGTTTCATTAATCCAGAAGCTGGAATAGCCTTGATCGCCCCAGGTTGATGCGGAAGGGACTGCTTGCTGGTGTGTGGAAATCTGCTGTAAGTAATCACCACAGCTAATGGTTTGCAGCGCATTCGTGTCTTTATCTGCGAAGCGTAAAACCCACTCTAGCCACTGTGGTCCTTCAAACCACCAATGTCCGAACAATTCAGCATCATACGGTGATACGATGATTGGCGGACGATCCATACCCGTACTGAGACGATTGATTTGCAGTTGGCGTTTGTTGATAAAGTCATGTGCATGTTGCTGTGCTTTATGTAGTGCCTGCCTAGGGTGGTAAATTTCTTTAGCTCGATCAGTGCCGGTGACTCGATGGTACTTGATGCCGGTATTGATACGAATATGTTCATCCAGAATATAGGGGGCAATATAATCCAGGTCTAATTCAAACCCGATATCACTGTAATACTCCCGGTAGTCATAATCCCCTGGATAACCGTCATGAGAACTCCATACTTGACGCGATGATTCTGGGTCTCTGGCAAATGCCATCACGTTGTTGCCGCAATTTAGTGGCGCATAGACGCTGTTTGGCGGGGCGATGCTGGCATTATCGATACCATGTGAATCTACGAAAAAGTAATGTATGCCTGCATTTTTTAAATGTTTTTCTAGCCCAGGGTAGTAACCGCATTCAGGTAACCAGAAGCCTGCGGGTGCGAAACCAAGATGGGATATAAAGGTTTCAACGCCCGTGTTGATTTGATTGCGTACAGCAGCTTCACTCTTATTTAATAAAGGTAAAAAGCCATGGGTAGCCGCACAGGTAATAAGCTCCAGATTTCCGGCGGCATTAAATTTCTGAAAAGCGGTTAATAGGTTGCAGTCGTACTGCCTGGCAAAGATATTCAGTGTATTCTGATACAGGCGGCGGTATAGTCTGGCTAACTTATGGTATTCCGGTATCCCCCGTGTCCTGATAATTTCCTTTTCTGCCAGCTCTAAGCGATTATTAATATAGATTAGGTAACGCGACTGCAATAACTCGTCACTGAGCATAGAAATAAGCGGAGGTGACAGCGACAGGGTTAAGCGATAGTTGACTTGGTCTCGATGGAGTCGTTCAAGCGAGCGGATAAGGGGGACATAACACTCTGTTATCGCTTCAAACAACCAGATCTCTTCAAAAAAACTGTCGTACTCTGGGTGGCGTACAAAGGGTAGGTGTGCATGCAGAATGATGCCAAGAAAGCCTTTTTCCATTGTCACTATATTAAACGCCCTAGTCCGGAAGTGTTGCTAATAGAGATGTTTGTTATGTTTGGGAGCATTTGTAAAGTGTTAGCGATGGGTGGCAAAATAGCATCAAATTCTAAGCTGCTGTTATTATCAAAGACCTTTAAATCGTAGCCATAATTGTTATAATTTTTCAAAATCAGTGGCTCAGACCAGGTGTTTTCATGAGCCGCTACGTGAGTATATGTATCGTCTTGTATTGCACTGTTTTGTAACGGGTGGAACGTATCATTTTGGCTGTTTTCAGTTTCCGGTGATTTGTCAGGCGTATGCTCAGTGGCCATACTATTTTCCAGGCTGTGAGCAAATCTCTCCATTATTTCAGGGGCATATAGACTATTTTCAGTGACTGGTTTTTCTCTTGGCACATGAATGATCTCGGAAGTCGCTAAGGCACTGAAGCTATTGTCTGCATTAATCTCACCAATAATAGCGGAATAAGCTGATGCGGCAACAGGTAAAGGTATTTTTTGCTGGTTTTGTAAGCCGTGTACGTTAATATCGAAACTTAACTGCAGCTTGCCGGTGTGTTCGCTGAGTTCCGGTAGTGTGTAGACTCGTAATGCCAATTGCCTGGCTGCGTGGCTGATATTATTTTCAGTTTCACTTGTTTTGAGCTTCCAGTAAGCGTAAAGGTTAGTTGGGTCAACTGGCATTAATACGAGCTCTGGTTGATGCTGGGTTTTATGTGGTGCGTAAGCCTGGGTGATTTCCTCGCTAATATCTAGCAAGTCCAGTTGCGGCAATTTGTGTTGAGGGTTGTATTTTGATTGCCAAAGTTTCATTTTGAGCACAAGTTGTGCGACCGTTTGATTGTATTTTACTGTGGTGGTGATGTGCAGGAAGGTGGAAACAAAAACTTTACCCAATATCGGACAGTTATTTTTTCCTAAGTTAAGCACTTGGAGCAATGCGCTATAATTTCATTTACCCCGTTATTTTCACTTGCTGGCTAAGATTATACAAGGTACATAAGTCTATGCAAGTAACACTGCCAAGCCTATTTGGGTTGTGCATGTTTGTCAGAATAAAATGGGTAAAATGCGCAGGGAACTGACAATTTCCGGGAAACAAAAAACGCCCTGGGTTATCGTTTGCTAATTTTTTATTGGCACGGATTATGCTTTTTTGTGGCACAATATTCATTTTCTGAATCAACAATAGATTATGCTAATTGATTTCATTGCCTTAGGATTAGGCTTAATTGTTCTGGTCTATGCTGCCGACTGGTTTGTAGATGGCGCATCGGCGATAGCCAGAAATCTGGGTGTTTCGCCATTATTAATAGGCTTAACTATTGTCGGCTTAGGGACTTCTGCACCTGAAATTCTGGTGTCTTCGCTCGCCTCTTTTCAGGGAAATCCTGGCCTGGCTGTAGGGAATGCCATTGGTTCTAATATCGCCAATATGGGTTTAATCCTTGGCGCAACCGCTTTAATCGCGCCTTTAGCTTTTCATTCTCGACTATTAAGACGAGAATTACCCGTTTTAATGTTGATTAGCATCGCTTGTTATGGGTTAGCTTTAGATGGCCTAAGTGTTGTTGACGGTGTGCTTATGCTACTCGGTTTGGCGGCCTTTTTATTTTGGTTGATACGCACAGCTATGCGGGAGCGTAAAAATGATAGCCTGGCTCAAGAGGTGGAAGCAGAAGTGCCAGAAACAATGCCAAATAACAAGGCAGGCGTGTTTTTTGTTGTTGGTTTGCTGGGCTTATTAATTAGCTCCAAGGTCTTGGTCTGGGCGGCAGTGAATATAGCGCATTCAATGGGTATCAGTGATGTGGTGATAGGTCTGACTATAGTTGCACTGGGGACTAGTCTGCCAGAATTGGCCGCATCGATAGGGAGTGTGCTTAAAGGTGAGGATGATTTGGCGGTGGGTAATGTCATTGGCTCAAATGTATATAATTTATTGGCAGTTTTTTCTTTGCCTGCGCTGATTGCACCTGGGCCGGTAGATGCGACAGTTATTAGCCGAGATTTTCCTGTGTTGCTAGCGTTTACGGGGGTCTTATTTATTCTGGGTATGGGGTTTTCTAAAGCGGGTAGTATTAATCGCTGGGAAGGGGGAGGCTTGTTATCAGGCTATTTGATTTACCAGTGGACTATTTACCAAAGTGTTATTTAAGTGATCAACTATGAATGATAGCCAGCTAATGCAGGTAGCATCAGAAGTCATTACTCTGGAAGTTCAGGCTGTTAGTGGTTTGTTAGCCAGGATTGATGAAAATTTTGTGCAGGCTTGTCATATTATGGGTGATTGTAAGGGGCGGGTTGTCGTAACAGGGATGGGTAAGTCCGGGCATATAGCCGGAAAAATTGCAGCAACACTGGCGAGTACGGGAACGCCTGCTTTTTTTGTACATCCAGGCGAGGCTAGTCATGGTGATTTAGGTATGATTACTCGGCAAGATGTCGTGCTTGCGTTGTCCAATTCGGGAGAAACTGAGGAAATCCTGACTCTTTTACCCATTATCAAGCGTCTAGCTGTGCCTATGATTGCCATGACCGGAAGAGAGGGATCTACCCTGGCTAAATTTTCCTCTGCACATTTAAATAATGCGGTAGAGAAAGAGGCCTGTTCACTGGGCCTGGCACCTACTGCAAGTACCACGGCTGCTTTAGTGATGGGCGATGCGTTAGCTGTTACATTGATGACCCTGCGTGGTTTTACGCGCGATGATTTTGCTTTGTCACATCCAGGGGGGAGTTTAGGCAGGCGGCTTTTGGTGATGGTAAGCGATATTATGCACACTGGTGAGCAATTACCCGTTGTAAGGCAAGATGCCTGTATTATGGATGCTTTGGTTGAGATGACTGCGAAAAAATTAGGTATGACGGCTGTGGTTGATAAGCAGGGGCAACTGGCAGGTGTTTTTACAGATGGAGATGTGCGCCGGTTACTGGAAAAAAATACTGATATTAAGCAAGCATTATTGTCAGAGGTAATGACCGTTGATTGTCAGGTGATTGCCGAGGATGTTTTGGCGGCTGAGGCAATGCAGGTTATGGAAGAAAAAAAAATTAATGCCTTGCTTGTTGTGGACGCAAACAGACGAGTGACGGGGGCGTTAAATATGCACGATTTGATTCATGCGGGAATAGTCTGATATGCAAGATAGAAGTGAAAAAGCAAAAAATATTAAACTTTTAATTTTAGATGTCGATGGTGTTTTAACCGATGCAAAGCTGTTTTTTGACGAGCAGGGTAAAGAATATAAAGCGTTTAATGCGCGTGATGGCCTAGGGATTAAGTTATTACAAAAGGCCGGGATTCAGGTTGCTGTTATTTCTGGAAGGGCATCTAAGCCCGTTGCTTTAAGAATGGAAATGTTAGGCATCAGTCTGGTTTATCTTGGGCAGACCGATAAAGGTGCTGCATTTAAAGAAATTATTGCTAAAGTAGGATGTACACCCGAGCAGGCTGCGCATGTAGGTGATGATTTGATAGATTTGCCGGTGTTAATGCAAGTGGGTCTGGCCATAGCCGTACAGGATGCCAGCGCGTATATTCTACCCTATGTCGATTGGCAAACTCGCCTGGCGGGTGGGCAGGGAGCAGTTCGAGAGGTCTGTGATTTTATATTGCAAGCACAAGGTAAAATGGATGGGCTTGTCGAATCTTTTAAAAATATATAATGTTTGCCGAGCAATATAGAAACTTTTTTTTATTGTTATTGATTTTCTTGATCTCAATGCTGGCGGTCAATTACATGCCACAACAGGAATTAGATGATAAGCTTGTTACAACGGGGCAACAGGCCGAACACTTCGCCATAAACTATAGCAAAATTCAGATGGATGAAGCGGGCCACGCAGAGAGTCAATTAACCGCTAGTTATGTAGCGAGCTATAGTGGTGAGGCAGGAACTGAACTGACCAACCCGGTGATGACTGTTTATAAAAAAGAGGCCCCCCCCTGGATAATTCGATCTAAAACTGGACATGTTTCAGCAGATGGAAAAATAATTTCTATGCAGGGTCTGGTCTTTATTGATCGGGTAGCAGCTAAAAATGTGCGTGAGATTAATCTCAAAACCAGTAATCTACGTGTAGTACCCGAACGGAGTTATGCGGAAACTGATGATTGGGCGGAGGTGGTGAGTGGTTTGGATAGAATATCTGGTGTGGGGATGGAGCTGTTTTATCAGGATCCCTTGTATATAAAATTATTGGCAAATATAAAAGGTCGGCATGAGTATAATTAAATGGCTATTTCCTGGATTATTATGGGGGGTGAACCTTGCCTTTAGTCCGCTGGTGGGTGCTTTAGAGGGAGATACTGCCCAGCCAGTGACAATTGAATCAAACTCTGGTTTTTATGATGATAAAAAGGGAGTTAGTATTTATACCGGTAAGGTTATTGTTATACAGGGCAGTATGCGTATGGATGCGGATAAAGTGGTTGTGTATATGCAGAACCGGGAAATACAAAAGTTAGTGGCAACAGGTGCGCCGGTAAAATTTAAGCAAACCCCCGAAGAAGGTAAAGAGGACGTGCATGGGAATTCCTTAACCGCTGAGTATTATCCAGAGACGCAATTATTGATCTTGATAAAAGAAGCACTGGTTTGGCAGGGAAGAAATAGCACGGCTAGTGAAAGAATAGAGTATGACCGAATCAGTGAAGTAGTTAAGGCGGGAGACAGTAGCTCGGATACTAAGCGGGTGCATGTTATTTTACAGCCAAATAAGGGAGCAGATGAGCAGTAATGGCACAATTAGCAGCTAAAAATATTGGTAAAACCTATGCAAAACGTGCTGTTGTCAATGATGTGTCGTTACATGTAGCGAGTAATGAAATTGTTGGTTTGCTGGGGCCGAATGGTGCGGGGAAAACTACCAGTTTTTATATGCTGGTAGGATTAGTGCGTGCAGATACCGGGCATATTTTTTATGATGATCGGGAAATAACGCATTACCCCATGCATATCCGCGCTAAACTTGGAATTGGTTATTTGCCGCAAGAAGCTTCGGTGTTCAGGAAGTTAAGTGTCAGTGATAATTTACGCGCCGTTCTGGAATTAAGAAAAGATCTCAGTAAGGGGCAAATCGAGCTAATTATAGATGAGTTATTAGACGAATTTAGTATCTCACATATTCGCAATAATATAGGTATGGGCTTGTCGGGCGGTGAAAGGCGGAGAGTCGAAATTGCCAGGGCTTTGGCAACCGACCCAGAATTTATTCTACTGGATGAACCTTTTGCCGGGGTGGATCCCATTTCTGTGATCGAAATCCAGAAAATTATCGCCCATCTAAAAAATAGAAATATCGGGGTGTTAATTACCGAACATAATGTGCGTGAGACATTAGGTATTTGTGATCGAGCCTATATTTTAAATGCAGGGCAAGTCATTGCCGAAGGCACTTCAGCCGAAATAGTGGCGAATGAAGAGGTAAGGCGCGTGTATCTGGGTGAGAATTTTAGTCTTTAGCATTATGCTGAATATATTATTTTGTTGTCTGACTTTATGGGGGGGTAAATGAAGCAGTCTTTGCAGCTCCGTATGGGGCAGCAACTCTCTATGACACCGCAATTACAGCAGGCGATTAAGTTATTGCAGTTATCGACTTTAGATTTGCAACAAGAAATACAGCAGGCACTGGACTCAAATATGATGCTTGAAGTGGCTGAAGAAGAAAGTATATCTTTGAATGAACAAAAAGTCGTTGAAAATAAAGTAGATACCATTGACCGGGTAGGTAGCGAAGGTTCGCAAACTGATATGCCCGATGAGTTACCGACGGATAGCTCCTGGGAAGATGTTTTTGATTCCGTTCAAATGGGCACGACTTCTGCTCTGGCAAGTGATATGCCAGATTATGAAGTGCAACGTAGTAAAGCGATCACTTTGCAAGATCATTTATTATGGCAAATGGAAATGACGGCCTTTACTGATAGGGATCGAGCCATGGTGATGGCTATTATTGATTCGGTTGATAGTAATGGCTATTTAAGTAGTCCAGGTACTGAAATTTATCTTGGTTTAGCAGAGCAAATGGAAGAACTGCAGGAGGATGAGTTTTTTGCAGTTTTGCATAGAGTACAGCAATTTGACCCACCGGGTGTGGTAGCGGAGGACTTGAGTGATTGTTTGCAAATCCAGTTATCCCAAATGCCAGAGGATACGCTGTTTAGAGCTGAAGCTTTAGAATTAGTCAGGCATCATCTGGCATTGTTAGGAGCTCAGGAGATAACTAAACTTATAAAGCGCTTACAAATTTCAGAGCCTAAATTGATAGAAACGATCGCACTGATTCGGTCTCTAAACCCGATGCCTGGGCGTGTTATTGAGGAGGGTAATTCTGAGTATGTTATCCCGGATTTATTTGTTAGCAAAGTGAATGGCAGGTGGCAGGTCGAACTAAACCCTGACATCGCGCCTCGGTTGCGGGTGAATCCTTTTTATTCGGGCTTGATCAGACGGGCAGATACCAGTAAAGATAATGTCAGTATGAAAGAGCATTTGCAGGAGGCGCGCTGGTTTATTAAAAGCCTGCATAGTCGTAATGATACCTTGTTACGCGTAGGGCGCAGCATTATTGCGCGGCAGACAGAATTTCTTGAACATGGTGCTATTGCTATGAAGCCATTGGTGTTAAGGGATATTGCAGAAGAATTAGAGCTGCATGAATCAACGGTTTCACGCGTTACCTCGCAGGAGTATATGCATTTACCTAATGGCGTGATTGAATTCAAGTATTTCTTTTCCAGCCATGTTTCGACTGCAGAGGGAGGTGAGTGCTCGGCAACGGCTATTCGAGCCTTTATTAAGGAGTTAGTCAGTCATGAAAACCCGGTAAAGCCGCTGAGTGATAGTAAAATGGCGGAATTACTAAAAGAAAAAGGTATTAATGTTGCAAGGCGTACAATCGCTAAATACCGAGAGGCAATATCTATACCCTCATCAAGTCAAAGAAAGCGACTTTTGTAAGAAAGTAGTATAATGACTATCATTTTATTTGAATATTATTAGGAGATAAATTTATGCAAGTTAGCGTAACAGGTCGTCACGTTGAAGTAACAGAGGCAATGAAGCAACATGTAGAAGATAAGATCGCTAAGATTAAGCGTCATTTTGATCACGTTACTGATGTGCATGTTATTTTGACTGTAGAAAAGCTAGAGCAAAAAGCAGAGGCAACCGTACAAATTAGTGGTGCTAAATTATTTGCAGATGATGTACAAGCAGATATGTATGCTGCTATAGATAATATGGTAGACAAACTGGATCGACAAATTATCAAGCATAAAGAAAAAGTACAGGCACACCGCTAATAAGCAGCTAACAAACAACGAAGAAAATGGCATAAGGGAGCTGGAAATAAATAATCATTCGATATTGGGTGGGATTTTTGTTTGTCTTTAGTGGTGTAGCAACAGGCGCATAGCAAGCTACGTAACTGG
>JAUXBW010000031.1 GCA_030619185.1 Methyloprofundus sp. | reverse complement strand
TTTAGCAGAGAGAAAGTAATCCTCTACTTCTCCGTTGCCCTTGTTCGGTGTCTCAGCATCGCTCCTATCCATTGAGGTATCTGAGCTGAACCTGAAACGGGCATAGCTGTCGCCCACAGGCACCATGCCACCTATTCCGCCAGAACCCCATAAAAATGTAACGACACCATTGATTGTGTTGTCTGTTACGTCCTTACAATTCCCTTCTGCACCAGCAAACAAACCATTGGGAATACCGTTCAAAGAACCATCCAGCCAGCCACAGAGCTTGGCATTCGCACCCGTCATATTGGTAACTGTGACGGTCGCCGTTAGAGCTGTACCGGCTGCATTGAAGGAGAGCAGCACGCCGTTTTCGTCGTCACTGCCATCCTGGTCATCGCCATCGGCTGCGGCTGAATGCTGCGTAGCGCCTTCACTATCAGGGTCGCCATCACCCATATGCAGATATTGATGGATCCGATGGGAGGGGTCTCCATAGCGGCCAGAAGGGGTGTCGCCATAGTCAAATTCGGAGAAGTCATAGCTTACCGGGTAATCCTCAACCTCACCATCCGGGGCATTTCCGGTGGGTAGTTTCGCAAGGGTTATAGCAGAGGTGACCCGGAAGCGTGCAATAGTCGTATACGCCTTGTCCGTGGGCAACGCCCCCCACTTTATGGTTTCCGTTGTCTGGCCATTTGCACTGATAATGAAACAGTGACGTTCAACGTCCTCGAATGCCCCGTTGCCGGAGAAATCCAGCCAGCCACACAGCATGGAAAGTCCACTTCCTTGATTCACCGTTACTGTAGCGGTAACATTGCGGGTAACCAGGTTCGTCGTGATAACCACGCCATTTTCATCATCCCTGCCATTCAGATTATCGCCATCGGCTGCGGCCGAATATTGCGAGGCAGGCTCAGGATCCGGTTTATCAGTGGAAGCACCCAGGTAAAGATTAATTGGGCGTTTGAGCTCGTGAGAAGCATCACCATAACTCACTGGCGCATCACCAAAATCATGCCCCCGTACAGGATTGGAAACACGGCCTATGGCATCTGCTGTATGCTGGTCGCTGGTAACACCGGTGATGTTATCAATGCTTTTCAGATTACCCGTAGTACCGACTTCGACTGAATAGGTCACCGTCATTGTTTGGTGAGCCTCCAGCACAAACTTGTCAGTTGCTACAACCAAAGTTCGTGGCACACCAGATTTAAGTTCAGGGTGGACTGTTGTGGGATTATTATCTTTGCTGACGGGCGATACATTACTATTGGCAGTGAACAAAACATCGTCAATTATCGCATATCCATCATTGCTATTTGCACCATGTACCCGAAAACGTAACAGGGTATTGGATGGATTAAAAAGGGCGATACCGTCGATATCGAAGGCTTGAGGGCCCGAAAGCCCATTATGCCGATAGGTCCGTAACACCGTCCATTTCACACCGCCGTCAAAAGAAATCTCCGCAATTACTTCGCCGCCAACACCTAATTGATTAATTACATAAAATGTCAGATACACATTGGTAGAACCTCTAAGATCGACCTCCCGATAGATATTATCCCCATCCATTTTTGCTATAATCTTAAGTTGGTTATTCGTTACCAGGATATTGCCGCCATCGTGCCCATCGGGCGAAGAAGCCGGATAGTGAGAACTATCATGCTCATACCATCTGTCGCTGAAGTCGTGGTTGCCCGAGTTGCCCTCGTAGTTGTTGGCGTCAAATTTATCGGCAAAGGTTGCATCAAATGGTACTGCGATGAAACCTTTTGCAAGCGTACTGTGGGCAATATAGCTTGTGCCGCCAAGTAGCGGATCATCCACGACAATACCAGTTTGCATCACGCTTCCCTCGTTTTTAATGGTGATGCTGTAGTCGATCTGATCGCCCTTGCTGACCGGACCGGATGGATTCGCGGTCTTGGTGACGGAAAGATGAGGCTGCGTGGATTTTTCAAAGGAGAAACCACTAAGCCAGATAATCTGTTCCAATGGATCTGATGGTGCCAAGACCCCCCCCCCCCCGTAGTGAAGCGTAAATTGTGTGATTTTTCGCTGACTAAAGCTAAGCTCTAGAAGACCTTTCGGGTCACTTGGGTCCGGCAAAGAAAGGACACCAGCCCAATATAGCCCCCCGCTACGAACGTTGATATTTAAGCCCGAGCGCACATCGTCAGGCAGTATGGTTCCACCACTGCCAATGGCCGTTATCTGGACCGCGTCTTGATAGTAGTCTCTATCTATATTCCATACTTTGAAGTTGGCTATTGTTATGGGTTCTGAAAAGTTGAATATAACTTCAACATATTCATTTCTATGATTATAATCCACTTTTAATTCTAACTTGTCACTGTCCAGCAGCGGTGCACTATCCTGGAAGCTACCGGTGGAACCCGATACATTCACTGTCACGTTAACACCGGAACCATTGACATTGATGTATTGATGGTATGTTTCACCGGGACGCCAACCCAGAGTGACCCAGTCGAAGTCATAGGAGTAGGCACTGGTAGAGACCAATACCAGCAAAGCCATTAATGTAACTCGAACAAATTTTTTATATCGTTGCATAGTCTTATAGCCTAATTTTGATTACCAACCTGCTTTATATAATATTAATTATGCCCCTCTTCCGGTAGCTTGTAAAGTGAAATCAAAGCAACTAAAACCGAGTAAAACAGCCCCCCCCCCCCCAGAAACAATGGCATTCACTTAAGAATTGCGCCTGATTTTCCTATCTATGAACGAACTTGTAGGGTCCTGTACCCGTGGAATACGACAGGGTTAAAAGCAAGTACCTAATGCGCTATTTTTTTGCATATAACCGAATACTTAGCACAGCCTCATTGAAATAAAATCTTTAATTATCAAATATATAATATTACAATATAATGTAAATCAGCTCATATCCCACTAACTATCCCCCGTTTTCATTAAGTGAAACTTGACAATATTTTTGCATCATAGAAACTATAAGCAACTTAACTAACTAAATATCCCCTTTTGAACAACATTCCTCTTAGTATACTTTTTGGTGTACTCGCCGCATTACTATTACTATCGGCCTTTTTCTCAAGCTCTGAAACTGCGTTAATGACTCTTAATCGTTATCGCTTGCAACATCTGGTCAAGCAAGGTCATAAAAGTGCAAAGAAAGCACAGCGTTTATTGAAACGCCCCGACCGTTTGCTAGGGCTAATCCTGTTAGGTAATAATTTCGTCAATATTTTAGCGTCCTCTCTGGCAACGATTATTGGTATGCGCCTTATGGGAGATGAGGGAATTGCCTTAGCAGCGGGTATTCTGACGCTTGTGGTATTGATCTTTTCAGAAGTTGCGCCAAAAACTCTAGCTGCGCTAAAACCCGAACTGATAGCATTTCCAGCCTCTTGGGTTTATACCCCCTTATTAAAAATATTTTATCCGCTGGTATGGTTTGTCAATTTAATTGCCAATGGTTTACTGCGTATTTTTGGTGTTAAAGCTAGCCAGCATAATCAGGAAACGCTCAATAAGGACGAGCTTAAAAGTATCGTTGCTGAAACAGATTCGATTATGCCCGAAAGATACAAAAATATTTTACTGGGTATTATTGATCTGGAAAGTGCAACTGTTGAAGATATCATGACACCTAGAAATGAGATTATAGGAATCAACATTGAAGACCCCATTGAAGAGATCATTGTCCAGCTTAAAACAGGCCAACATACACGCATCCCTATCTATAAGGAAAGTATCGACCGTGTGATTGGGTTCTTGCATTTAAGAACTATCCTGACCCAGATTTTTAATAGCGAGGATTTCAGTAAACAAGATATAACAAATAACCTTATTACCCCCTTTTTTATCCCGGAAACCACCCCGCTACACAAGCAAATTCATAATTTTAAAGTTGACAAAATACGCATAGGTTTAGTTGTTGATGAATACGGTGATGTACAGGGCTTAGTTAGTATGGATGACTTATTGCAAGGGATAGTCGGTGAAATTATGACCGAAGAAGCTGATGTAAAAATGAATCCCGACGGTAGTTATCTTGTTGATGGCAGTGTGACAGTTAGAGAACTCAACCGGATTACCCATTGGAGTTTACCAACTGAAGGTCCAAAAACCATCAATGGCTTAATTATTGAGTTTTTGGAAACTATCCCGCAGGCAGGTACGAGCCTCATGATGCATGATCACCAATTAGAAATCATTTCGCGAAATAAACATGCGATTACCCAGGTGAAGTTTTTTCCCAAGAAAAAAAAATGACTTTGTAAGTACAGGCTTCCAGGCATTTATGAAATTAAATATCCACTCATTATATTTCGCCTTAAATGCGAATAAAAATCCTATCAAATGGCAAAATTTAGTGTGTTTTTAAATGACAACCCCATACACTCGGCAATATTTGAATCAGGTGTTGTGCATATAGGTCGTGATGAAAGCAATGATATATCTATCAACAGCCTGGCCTTTGCCCCCGCACATGCAGCGGTTATTCTGCGTGACGACGAAAGCATCATTAAACAACTCAATGCTGATTTTCCGCTGATTATCAATGGTAAACGCCAGAGCAAGCGTCGTTTGAAAAATGGGGACAGCATCACTATAGGCAAGCACCGCATTGTTTACAACCCTATCAATGTACAACAGGCAGATACTCCCTCCCCTCCCTCAGGCTTACAATCGGCCATACCTGCTAAGCTTGTAGTTGCACAGTTGCAAATAATGGCTGGCAAACATAGGGGGCACATAGTTCCTCTAAAAAAAAATATGACCCGCATTGGACAAGCTGGCTCCGGCATCATGATCATTACGCACAGAAAAGAAGGATTTTTTGCCTCAGTTCTGGAGCCTGCTGAAGATTTAAAAGTTAACAATAGAGCGTTAGAGAATAAGAGTATATTGCTCAAAAATAGCGATCTTATTTATATCAACAAAATACCTATGAAGTTTTCACTCACAGAAATATCATGAAATCTAATAAAGACTTGCTGCAATTCCACACTCTTTTTGACCGTGCTTTAGTAAGCTTAAACCATGAAAACATAAATTACCCATGCAAGCTTATTGATTTTTCTCTACAAGGCTGTCTACTGGATTTTAAAAGCACCTGGGGACAGCATAATCTAGATGCATTATATACGCTGACACTACAGTTACCTGACGCAGCCACTATAATTATGAACGTGTCTATTAGTCATGTGGTAGATAATGAAGTTAGCTTTAAATGTGAGCATATAGCTAACGATGACATCTTGTTGTTACGCAAGTTTATTAAACTAAACTCTGCCAGTGATGTGTTATTAGACCGAGAGCTTATTGCACTTACGCATTACCCTAAAAATACCCATTGAATGCTATACTTCGCACGGTCACCGCGTGAAGTATAGAAATTTAGGTATCTACTTTAAAATCCAGGGAGGTGTAAAAAAGCTTTAGCTTTTTTTTAATGACAGCAATAGCTAAGGAACGTGCACGAAATAATTTAAGCAACTTGCTTGCCTTTTTATCCGTCTTCTTTGTTGTAGAAATACTTACGTAGCTTGCTATGCGCCTATTTCTACGCCTCGAATACGAATAAAAATACTGCGCTAGTTGCTCAACTTATTCCGTGCGCGTTCCTGCAAATGCACTCCTGTAGATTACCCTATAACAAACCAGAATAGTTTTATGGCAAAAAAAACAACGGCCTTTGTGTGCACAGACTGCGGTGCGGACTCGCCTCGCTGGGCAGGCCAGTGTAGTGCTTGTAAAGCCTGGAATACGATTAAAGAGGTACGCTTAGGGAGTGATTCAGCCGGCTCGAAGCATCTAGGTTATAGCGGTACAAAAAGCACTGTGCAGTTATTATCTGAAGTCACTTTAGCGCAAACTGAACGACTATCTACAGGGATTTCTGAATTTGATCGTGTTCTTGGCGGCGGCATCGTACGCGGCAGTGTTGTATTAATAGGTGGTACGCCAGGCGCAGGAAAAAGTACGCTACTGCTACAAGTTATCGCAAATCTTGCTGCTCAAGAGTTTAGTGTACTGTATGTCTCTGGAGAAGAGTCTCTACAACAGATTGCCGAACGAGCCATACGCCTCAGCCTGCCGCTAAATAAAATCAATATGCTGACTGAAACATCAGTACAAAGCATTTGCAATACGCTGAATGAAATTAAGCCCAGGATTTTAGTTATCGACTCTATTCAGGTCATGCATACGCAAACATCTGATTCGACCCCTGGTTCTGTTTCGCAAGTTAAGGAATCGGCGAGTTACTTAACCCAATATGCGAAAAGAAATGATGTCTCGATTTTTATGGTGGGACATGTCACTAAGGATCAGTCCCTGGCTGGCCCTATGACCTTAAGTCATATTGTGGATACCCAGCTTATTCTCGCCTCAACCGATGATGCTCGTTTTAGAGTGCTCAGAGCGGATAAAAATCGCTTTGGTAGTGTCGGTGAGCTCGGCTTTTTTGCGATGGATAGCGGGGGGTTAAAAGAAGTTAAGAACCCTTCCGCAATGTTTCTAAACCGCACAGAAAAACCCTCGTCTGGTAGTGTTGTTACCGTTTTATGGGAGGGTACCCGTCCGCTTCTGGTTGAGATACAGGCATTAGTCACAGAATGCCAATATGGCAATCCACGCCGATTAGCCGTAGGTTTCGATCAAAACCGTCTGGCGATGCTGCTGGCAATCCTAACCCGGCATGGGGGAATTTTTACTGCCAGCGATGAAATTTATGCCAATGTAGTGGGCGGCATTAAAGTCACCGAAACCAGTTCCGATCTTGCCATCCTGATCAGTATTGTTTCCAGTCTGAAGAACACGGTGGTACCGCACAATAGTTTTTTCTTTGGTGAGCTAGGTTTAAACGGTGAAATAAGGCCGGTAGCGAATGGTTACGCACGGCTTAATGATGCAGCAAAACATGGCTTTAAAAAAGCCATTATCCCTAAAGCCAATGCTCCCAAAAAAGCAATTGCCAATTTACAGATTTATCCTGTCAGCAGTTTAGCTGAAGCGCTGACTGCTCTGGCAGATATAAGCTGATTCCATCAGCAAGTTAAAGATCACGTCATTCCCGAAGTCTTTTATCGGGAATCTATGCTTAGAGTTATGGGTAATCAGGTAGATTTAAGCTCTTTTGAACAATAAGTAAACTTAATACGCATAATAGTTTGTGTATTCGACATGCTCTAGCGCGCCAGACTGTTGCAGGTAAGTTATGCCTGCACCAATGATGATTAAACTGGCAATTACTGCAAAGGCAATCTTCCAGTAGCTGTAGGGACGCTCGCCCTGTACCTGTCCTGTACGGCCATTAACCACAAAGCGATAAGATTTGTCACGGTATAAAAAAGCCGCAGACCAGATAGGTAGTAGGCAGTGTTTGTAAGTGATATGGCTATGCCGGGTATTAACCTGATAGATACGCTGGTGATCCCCGCCTATATCATAGGCAATATCACGATGAATAATGCCCTCCATAACTTGTTTGGCACGATCAAAGCCTTCATCTAGCTCAACCTGGTATATTTCACTCTGAAAACCACTGATGTATTGCTCATCATAAGGCAGTAGATTTTCAAGATCCCAGGGGTTCAAATGGTCAATAATTTGCCGTGGTAATGATAAACTGGCACCAATCAAGACATCGTCAAAAAAGCGCGACACCCGTCCTCGAACGTTTGTCCAGCGTATTTTGGGGACCCGCTTGACCGTGGAAACCCGGCGTCCATTTTGCACGTAACTCACCCGCTGGTTAACATAGTAGGTATTACCTCTAGCCCCCGTGTATGTGCTTTCTGAATCGCTATCATACGTCCAGTAAGGAAGATAGATACCAATTAATTTGTTGTCTCCCCGGGCAAATTTTTTAACTTTGTTGGGCGCAAACCATAAGCCACTTAACCAGTGCCGAAATTTATCTTTCGCTTCAATTTCATCAATTAAAAAGGGCAGTAGGGATTTTGGTGTAATGAGTTTGTTTTTTTGTGGACTGGTCACGATACTCGTGCCACAAAAGGGACATTGCCCGGCATTGATGCTGGCAGCGAACTTAAAGCTTGCACCACAGGCATTACAGTGAGCCTGTGTTGTTATGCTGGTCGCCTGGCTACTGGCTAGTTTTTGCAGGGCATTGCGTAGATCATATTCCTGAATTGTCTCCTGCCTATCAACAATATCATTTTCTTGCCCACAGTATGCACAAATCAGATATTGGGTTCCCGGTTGATATTTAAGCATTGCACCGCATTGCGAGCAGGGAAACTGATCGTGCAAGTGTACTGATTTAGTTATTTTATTGGTTTTCACGATATTTGATCAAGCAAACTAATGAGCTATCATTGTGGAACATAGCTTTACATTAATTACTATTTCCAGTCGGGAGTGGAGGAGGCATTTGCGGAAAAAAAACGGTGAGTTCCGCTACCTTGCCAGCTTTTGTCCATTCCACCAAACTTTTATTCCAGACTAAGGTGTCCCTGTTAATGCTTGTATCTTTGATTTTTCTTTCCAGTTCTGCCAGCTTAAAGGGCCCGGTTTGCTGACCATTAATGGCAACAAAAAATTGGCTATGCTGTGGAATGGGAGGGGGCGAAACGGCTGCACTTTCAGTTTGAGAGGTATTGAAAGACTGCCCCATTTTATTTGCCATAGCAAAGCCAATGCCCATACCTATACCTTCGGAAGCACCGCCCGAAGGGTTCTCAGCAGCGGCTTTCATGGCTTCAGCGGCTTGAAATTCACTGTAATTTCTTAAATTACCAATGACTCCCATACTGGTTCGCTTATCTAGTGCCTCTTCAACGGCAGGAGGCAAGGAGATATTTTCAACTAATAATTTGGTAATTTCCAGGCCATATTCCATGAATTCGGGTGCTATCCGGGTGGTGAGATAGTCACTTAAGTCATCGTAATTTCCAGCCAGATCCAGAACCGGGATACTGGACTCACCCAGAATACTGGCAAAGCGAGAGAGAATCAGGTTGCGTAACTGGTCGCTAATATCGGCAGTAGAAAAATGCCCCTTAGTCCCCGTTATCTCCTTGATGAAGGTCAGCGGATCTTTGATGCGCACACAATAGCTGCCAAAAGCACGTAATCTGACGGCACCAAACTCTTTGTCACGTAGCATGATGGGGTTTTTTGTGCCCCATTTCAAATCCACAAAGCGGTGCATGTTAAAAAAGTAGACTTCCGCTTTAAAGGGACTTTCAAAACCGTGTGGCCAATTTTCCAGCGTAGTCATAATTGGCATGTTGCTGGTTTTTAACTCATACAGGCCAGGTTCAAAAAAATCTGCCGCTTTACCCTCGTTTACCAGAATAGCAACTTGTGATTCGCGAACCGTTAATTTTGCACCGTATTTAATTTCATTACCATAGCGTTCAAAGCGGTAAACCATGGTATTGCCTGACTTATCCAGCCATTCAATAATATCAATAAATTCGCCGAATAGCTTGTCAAATAGTCCCATTGTTTACTCCGATTATAGTGTGTGGCACTTGCCTTCTCACAGACTTGCTTATGTAGGGTTGTGTTCAACTTTGCTGGCTCTACTGGCAGCAGATGACAGTGTTTTACGTAACTCTGACTCGCACTCCTGCAATTGTACGACGGCATCAGCTCGCATTTTTTTACCTTCATCGGCAATTTGCAAACTTTCATTAATGGTTGCGATTAGTGTATTATTGGCATTTTTAACCGATTCAATATCAAAAACACCCCGCTCTAATTCTTTCCGAGTCTCAGCATTCGCCAGTTTAAGATTTTCTGCATTCGCTTCCAGTAAATCGTTAGTTAAATCTGTTGCTCCCCGCAGTGTTGCAGCCGCATCAGAAGAGCGATAGATAGCAACAGCGGTTGCTAATTGCTGGCGCCAAAGTGGAATAGTGTTAACAATGGTGGAATTAATCTTATTCACTAGGCCTTTATCATTATCCTGAACCAGGCGAATACCTGGCAGACTTTGCATGGCGACCTGACGGGTTAAGCGCAAGTCATGCACACGCCGCTCCAGATCATCTCTTGAGGCACGTAAATCTCTCAATTCCTGCGCTTCAATAATGGCTTCAGAGTTTTCAGCCGCCAATGCTTTTGCCGGAATGACTTCTTCATCCAGTAGCTTTAATTTCTCGTCACCTGCAGAAATATAAAGATCAAGATTATGAAAATACTCCAGATTCGCCTCGTATAACCGGTCAAGCATGGTTATATCAGTTAACAATGTCGTTTTATGTGTGTCCAGTTTGTCAGTAATCGTATCAATCTGTTTGCGCACATCTTCATATTTTTGTAAAAATTTTGCGACAGGCTTGGTTTTACCCAGAAGTTTGGCAAAAAAACCTGGTTTTTTATTAGGGTCAAGTGCGTCAACATCAAAGCCACGTAGGGTGGAAACCATCTCATTCAAATCCCCTCCTGCAGAGCCCATATCCTTATTTTTGACCCCTTCCAGCATTTTATCGGAAATAGTGGTCAACTCATCCTGTGCTTTGCTACCAAAATATATGATAGATTTACTATCATTAATATCAATTTCAGCCACCATACTTTCAATCAGCGTCTTGTTGTCCGCATCAGACTCAGCGTAAGACAAAATATCTTTGCCTACACCCGGTACAATCTCATTAAAGGCAGCACTGCCTGGAATAGTCAGCTCATCTGTTGCCGTTGTAGTCGTTTGTTCACTCATAATTACGTTCCTGTGATTGTTTGTAATAAAAAAGTCGTGGTTACACAACTCCTTCGTGTTTTAGTTGAGCCGTTAAAACTTCGATTTGTACATCAAGATCTAATACGTCATCTTCCAGTAATTTCTGTTTTTGTTCAATAAATACTGATTCTATGGTTTGTAGCACATTTTCAAAGTTCTCACTTAATTGTTCAGATTGATGTTTTTTCTGCATATCGGCATAGCCTTCGGTGACTTTAAGTGCGCCATCAAGATAGATATTCAAGAATTTCCTTGCTCTTCTGATATCTCCGGGATCTTCTTCCAGCATGCCGACAATTTCTCGCGCCTGTGCGCAAATAATATCGATACGATTATTGAACATCCGGTTATTTATCTGCCTGTTGGCCTGTTCTATCCCTAAAATTTGCATCTCAGCTTCGTCGATGACGGTAGAAATTTCATCGGCTGTATAGCCGTGTGAACCTGCCACCATTTTTTCCTTACGTGGGTCAAGTCCATATAAAAAAATCATACCTACCAACGCACCAAAGCCAAAGACAATAGACACAAAAAAGGAATTTCCTGCTCCTATTAATGCGATGCCTGCTGTTGTCATGGCCACAATGAAAGCGGCAAGGGTTTTAAGCGGCCACTTAGGTGCTTCGGTAATCTTTTTAGCCTGATATTGTTTCTCCGAGGCGATCCCTTTGCGTAACAATCCGGCAGCTAATAAATAAGCAGCACAGCCACTGGTATTAGTGATGATAAGTAAAAAGTCGCCATAAACAAAGGACATGATAGAGGCAGGAATCAGGGCAACGGGGAAAATATAAAGTAGTAACCCACGACTGTTGTATAGCACACCCTTTGCAGTTTTCTTCTGATAAGGCCTGGGTTTTCTTAATTGTTCGGTACTATTCATATTGGCAGTTTTTTTGGCTGTGTGCCTGGAGTTATCTTTGTGCATAGCTTACTTCCTTGCCAAAAGGGGTGACCTTATACAAAGACTGGCATGTAGCAAGGCTAACGGTAGTAAGAAGTAATAAAAAACCGATAATGGATCGTAGAGGTTTAGACATGGGGTGTATCCTTGTATAAATACGCAAATTATTTAATGAATTAGGCCATATAATTGATATTGAGGTCAACCGAATATTATCTATGGCAACTTTCCTGGCTTTTAGCCAGCACACTCCCTAGTACAGCAGCCCTTAAATTTATAATACCTAAATCCTGCAAGCATTATACACAATAAACTATGAGAACAAACGGCGGTTAGGCTTCTCCTATCTTATTGATATAAAAGATAATATATAAAGAACTCATACGGA
>JAUXBW010000119.1 GCA_030619185.1 Methyloprofundus sp. | reverse complement strand
TCAATGCGCTGGTTATACAGACGTATCTGGCTTTGCCTTTATTCGGATTTTAACTCTACTGATGAATAGATTATTCTCACTTAAGCTTGCTTTCATAGTGCTTTGTCTCTTGCTGCATGCTTGTAATCGCGGTCCTGACGTGGATATTTTGCAACAGGAATTACAAACGCGCCTGGATAATGAGTTTTCTACAGGTTTATTCAAAATACACAGTTTCAAGCGTGCAGGTTCTGCGCCGTTTCGTAATCTGGAGCTGGGAATATCCGGTGTGCTGGTTTATTATGATGCCGAATTAGAATTCCAACGTGACTATAGTCTGACTTCCTGGAAAGGCTTGAATCTCGGCTCACTGGCGCATGTGACAGGATCGACAAAAGAAGGAATAAGCGGTTTAAAACCTAATAGTAATCATCAGGGGGATTTACTCAAGCTCTTTGGGCGTTTGGCCTATGCTGAGGAAAGTGGCGAGTGGCATGTGATCGCGGATGGTAATCCGCTGGTCAGTGAAAGTTCCAAACCACAGACGCTTGAGGGACAAAGCCCGGGGAAAGTCTTAAAAAATATACGTGCCTTGCTGCAACGTGAAACGAATACCCAGCCTAATACCCGCGAGGCGAACATTATCAAAGAGTTGTCGGTCGCTGTTGAGCGACTCGACCTGAGATTTGCCCGGCAGAAAGGCGCATTAATTTTTGGTTCAGGGCAGGCGTTAGGTACCTATCATGAATTTGGTCAGCTATTTAGCAATTACTCCAGCCTACATGGACTCGCCATGCATAATGCTGCTTCTGAAGGAAGTATAGAAAATACCTATCGGGTGCAAAATCGCCTGCTGGACTTTGCACTGATTCAAAGTGATGTGGCAGAAACGCTGTATAAAGGCTGGATGGAGTTACAACAACTTCCTAATTCTAATTTGCGTTCCATGGCAAGTTTATGGCCAGAAGCTGTGCATATCGTGGTCTTGCAGGATAGCGGTATTCATACCCTCAAAGATATAGTTGATAAAAGAATTGCAGTAGGAACTCCAGGGTCTGGTAGTCGTTTTAATGTGATTCGTATCGCTCGGGCTGCTGGCTTATCGCCGACGCAGTTTCCAGAAATATTCGAATTTGGAGTCGTCGAATCCATCGCCGCACTTGAGGCGGGAGAGGTTGATGTGATATTTGTTACCGAGGCAGTGCCGGCAGTCGCGCTACAAGAACTTGCCAGTCGTCGTAGTGATATCAGGTTTTTATCACTAGAGCGTGATTTGGTCAACAGTTTGTCCACGCAACAATTTGCTTATTATCCATTAACTGTACCGAAGCGGACTTATCCCGGGCAGAGTGAGTCATTTAGCACGCTGGGTTTGACTGCGCTGTTAATCACCCATAGGCAGGTAGCCGATGAAGCTGTAGAGAAAGTGCTGGAAATGCTGCTGGACAGTAAAAATGAATTAGCAAAAAAATACTATCGTGCGGGTTTTATCTCTGATAAAACCATGCGCCTGGGAATTGCTGTACCACTACATCCAGGGGCAGTTAATTTTTATGCACAGCGTAATCAGCAAGCTAAAAAGGAATAATCAATGGCTAATTATATTGTAAACAAATATGAGTGTTAAACGCATCTGGGAGGCGTAAGGTTGTTAGTTCTATTTACTGGGTGCTGTACTAGTTTTGGTCACTGCATATCTTTGAAACACAATACTTTCAAGCCTTTACCTTCCGCTTCCAGATAAACTTCGGGCGGCTTTATATCTTGAATTAGCGTATAGCGGGGTGCTAATTTTGTCATATGTCTGAGTAAATACTCACGGCTTAGTTCGGGGGCATTTAAACAGAGTATTAGCGTTGCTCCTGGTGCCATAAATTGATCTAGGCGGCGTAAGATTTTAGGGTAATCCTTTTCTATATCAACACTGCCTTTTTGTCGTGTGGGTGGATCACAAATTAATAGGTCAAAGGGGCCTTTTTTTTTGAATCGGCTAAAGGATTTAAATATATCCAGCTTTTCAAAACGGACTCTGTCGAGTGCTTGCAGGTTTAAGCGATGGTTTTCTCGACCTACATTCAGTGCCGCACGACTCATGTCAATATTTAAAACAGATCGGGCATTGCCCGCCATTGCGGCTAGCGAAAAACCACAGGTATAAGCAAATAAATTAAGTACCCGCTTATCCTGACTATTGTCTTGCACCCACCTGCGCCCGTTACGCATATCCAGAAATAAACCGGTATTCCGGACCTGTCCCAAATTGATATTAAAACGTAGATTATCTTCCTGAATTGCCAGCTGGGTGATGCTGGTACCGCGAATAACAGCAATAGGCCCGGATAATTGATAACGATGTTGTAGTTGCACGCTTTTGCACGGTGTTAACTGTGACAGTAAATAATCCGCTAGCATTTCAATTTCTGACAGAGGTTCAGGCGCAAATAAAGTAATTAATGCGACAGGAGGTAGCCAGTCAATAGTCACATGATGTAATTCCTGATAGGCATGACCTCGGCCATGAAACACACGTTGCGCTTGGCGCAGGTCTTCGGGTGTTTTGGGAAGTTGCAGGTATGGTGGGAGTAAGGCTAGTGCAGACATAAGTCATTATTATTAAATTATGAAGTATGTTTATTGTATCTGCTTATTAGCTGTTGGGCGTGGCTTTAGTCCACCTAAAGTAGTTAAATAATATTTTTTAATGCTTTAAGATTCATGATGGCTGTCATTTCTACATCCTGAACAGGTTGGATGAATTTGTTAGCTTAGATTCATTTCATATTGGAGAAGGCTGGTTGTGTGATTTGCACAAAAGCTGTGCTAGAATCAAATACGGCATGTAACTGTAAGTAAAGAATAATTATGTGTCTACCCTATATAATAACTACAACGAGGTTAACATTCATGAAATCATTGAAAAGTACAATTATTGTATTCTTAATAGCATTTTCTTTAGGCTCTTTCTCGTCGATTGCGCTTGCTGATCGCAATAGTCAAGCAGTTACTAATATTTCTGCTCATATTGATGAAGCAATTAAGAGTATTGATGCTAATGATGTAGATGGCGCTTTGGCACATATAAAAGAAGCTAAGCGTGCTAAGAAAGAGCTTAATAGTGAAGGAAATGCTGCAAAAATTGGTAGGCTTTCAGCGCACTTTAATAAAGCAAAAAAACTATTAAAAAAATCAGATCCAGCGGGTGCTAAAGCTGAATTAGAAAAAGCAAAACATGGATATAACGCAATTCAATTCTAAGCCTATATTTAGACTTTATAAAACACTCAAGGCTTAGTTAACTTGGGTGCTTGCTTTTGCCCCCTCTCATAAATAACCGTTCAGGAAGAGGTGGGAAAAGTTCAAAAAATTAAGTTACCACTAGCTTTATTGGTGGTAACTTAATTTAAACATTATTTAAAATTAATTTTTGCCTCTTCATCTTCATGCCAGTTATCGAGTAAAGGTGCTTTGCCTCTGAACTCAGCTTTTAATACAAAATTTGTAGGCAAAGAAATGCCGCTAATAACCATTTTTCTTAGGTCAGTAGTATGGTCCCCGTACTCTGGCTTAATTTTATACCAGGATAAAACAGGTCTGATTCCCTGGAAAGCAAAGGGAACATCTGGGCCGTTTGCCATTTCAATAATCACTTTTTTGGTGGGATTATCTCCGCAACCATGCGGTACTTGAAGTGTTAGGTAATTTGTTGTGCCTCAAGCATAAAAACATCAGTTGCACGTTATTTATTAAAAAGGGAACGTGGGGAGAAATTAGGTGTCGCTGATTTTTTTCAGTTCCGTTAAGCTTAAGTCGCGAACCAGAGTATGGATATCAAAAAAATCGCAAAAGCCGGGAATTCCTCTGTATTTTTTATATATTCCTGATGGGGGTTTGGGATTATAAATTATAAGGATGGCACTTGAATACAGTGCAATAATTTGAAATAATAGTGAGTTCTGAATTATTTATAGAACATAGACTGATATGCAAATTACCATGCTTAAGGCAAAATTACATCGAGCAACAGTAACTCATGCTGAATTAGGCTATGAAGGCTCTTGTGCAATTGACGGCAAAATACTGGATTATTCAGGGATAAGAGAATATGAACAAATCCAGATATATAATGTCAATAATGGAGAGCGCTTTACTACCTATGCCATTAGAGCAGAAGAGGGGACAGGTGTTTTTTCCATCAATGGTGCGGCGGCACGTCTAGCTTGTCCGGGGGATTTTATTATTGTTTGCTCGTACGCAGAGCTGGACGAAGCAGAACTTAAAAATTACCAGCCTACTCTGGTTTATTTCGATGAAAAAAATGCAATGATTCGAACAAGTCATTCTATTCCTGTACAAGCGGCGTGAACGAAGTAACTGTAACCGTTCAGTCCCCCTCCTTTGCAAGGAGGGGTTAGGGGGAGGTTTTATTAGATTATCCTCCCGCAATCCCCTCTTTATCAAGGGGGAAGTGAACGGTTACAAGTAACTTATTAGGCGCAATGAATGGGGTGCGGATCTTTAGTTAGCTTTTTAAAATGCAGGCCAAAGGCCTGTGCTCAACCGATTATTCTAGGTTAATCCACTTCTTCAACCAGTACACAACGTTGCGTCACAATAGCTTCAGTATCTTGCGTGCCTATGCCATTACTAATCAGTGCGACGACTCTGTCGTCTGATTTGTAACCTGAATGTGCTGTCAGTGGGTTGGCAAATGTACCAAAACCCAATAAATCATTAACTTTTGCAATATTAATCTCAACATTAGTGATATTTATACACAGGCGTGAGTCCAGATATTTTTGGCTAAAGCCATAAGGAATAGGGTAGCTGGCTATATCATTTGGGTCGTTGAAGGCGATAACATTGGTCGCTTGGTACATGCGCTCTTCGAAATGTTTTCCATTTGCAAGGCAATAATCAGCGTACTGTTGTGTCACTTCGGCTTTTTTTCTGCCCAGTTGTAAAATAGGAAGTTGATTTGCCAGCATGAAAATATAGGTGTTTTTTTGTTTGAGTGTTTGCACCGCTGTTTGCGGTTTTTTTATAGTACCATGATAAATATTTGAATCATTGCCCAGCACATGTGCGATTTGTTGTAAGCCATCGACTGTAATCCGGCTACCTAAGCTGTGAGTGACAAAAGCATAGTGATTTTTTTGCAAATTCTCGTTAAAGCCTTTTGCGTGAAAATCACAAGCACTCACGGTATGATCGGCAAGGTCTTGCCAGCTTGCAGCAGCCATCCAGCAATAGGACTGGTTAAAAGACGCTAATATGTCTTTACGGTGATCGCCTAGATATAAAAATGAATCTGGCATGGTTTCATTGCTGAATTTTTTGAGTAGATCATTGATATCTGCGCGGCGATGGGCATATTCACCTGTACTATCATAGGCGATCACTTTTTTTGCTTCTTCAGTGACACTCGACCAGAGTAATTCATAGAACAACAGGGTCTTACTCTGTTCAGTATTAAAATAGTGATGCACTCTGACGCTACCGAGACTTTTGCTTGTATCTACCGGGCTCAATAGCTCAATAGTTTTATAGCCTGGAGATTTTTTGTTAAGCCTCATCTTAGTGGTTAATTTATCCAGAAACTCTGCTGAGTAGCCAGCGGTATGGTCACCTATACCATGTACCATAAGTATTTTTAAGCCATCTTCTAACAAGGGTTCCAGGCCGGAAAAACTGCGACCTGTTACTTTGCAACTGCGGGTATCATTTTGCTGCTTGTTACTATCCAGAATGGCTTCGGCAACTCCACGACCAAAGCTGGAACAGCCTGTTAGCAATAGTAGGCTACTTATACCGAGAATAAAGTTTTTCAATGTGCGCATTAATATTCCTCTGTTAGCCAGGCTAATGATGACTTGCTTGTGCCGAATGGTTTGTACTCTGCGCCTGTCCAGCCTTGGTAGTTTGACGCATTGATGACTGAAAATAGCTCAATAAAGTCTATCGTCCCGGTGCCTGGTTGATGTCTACCTGGACAGTCTGCAAATTGAATATGGCCGATTGTATCAGCATGCTGCTGAATGAAGTTAGCCGGGTTTTCCTGCATCATTTGCATATGATAAATATCATATTGCATTAGCAAGTCAGGGTGATTGATTTCGTTAATCACCGACAATACCTGTGCGCTGCTATGAATAATAAAATCGGGCATATCAACTGTATTAATGGCTTCAAAGACTGTTTTGATGCCGAGAGGTGAGAGAGCTTCAATAGCATAGCGCAGATTATCTTTAAACGTTTGTTGATATAACGAAAGCCTGGTTTTATCAAAACAGCGACCCGGTAAGATGTTGATAACATCGGGTTTTAGTATTGTTGCATAAGCGACAGCTTCCGCGACAGCCTGTCTAAATTTCTGTTGTTTCTCAGGCACGGCAGCCAGACCTTCGCCGCCCTGTAATAAATCATCCGCATCGACATTAAATAACACTAGCTTTAATTGCTGTGTCTCTAACTCCTGGCGAATAAATTCAATATCTAATGTATAAGGAAATTGAATTTCCACTGCCTCAAAGCCTTGTTGTTTTGCAGCCTGAAAGCGCTTATCTAACGGCACTTCAGTGAATAATAAACTTATATTAGCGCTAAAACGAAGCATGAGATTGCCTAATCATTTAGGGGGAAATTAACTGGGGTTGCCGGACTAAAATCCTCACGACTAAGATTGTTCTTCTAGCGGGTTTTGATTAATAAACTGACTGAGTTTTGCAAAATCCTGTAATGAAATAGTCTCCGCCCTTAAAACAGGATTTATATCTAAGGCAATAATATCCTCTTCTGTAATCAATTTTTTCAGGGAATTGCGTAAAGTCTTACGCCGTTGTGAAAAGGCTGTTATCACCACTGTATTGAGTGCTTTAACCGAGTCGATACTTACGGGCGGCTGCTCATGCGGTACCAGGCGCACGATAGATGACATGACTTTAGGAGCCGGATTGAAGCTTTCAGGGGGCACGTCAAATAGGTGCTCAGTGGCGCAGTAATATTGCATCATGACACTGAGTCTACCGTACTTCTTACTGCCTGGGTCAGCACAGATTCGATCGACC